>JALTLF010000040.1 GCA_027005735.1 Chromatiales bacterium
CGTGACGGCCTGCTCAGAAACACGCGCTCGCCCGGCCGGTGGGGGA
The DNA here is from genome assembly GCA_027005735.1 of Chromatiales bacterium. GTDB lineage: Bacteria > Pseudomonadota > Gammaproteobacteria > CAMYNG01 > CAMYNG01 > HyVt-448. The sequence goes on from JALTLF010000040.1 coordinate 47, forward strand.
CACTTTGCCCCCTGCTGCGCTTGACAGATCCAGACTGGCCAAGTAGGTTTCTTTGCAAAGAGGGGAACAGGAACATCCTCGGTACAACACTGCTGTGGAACCCAAGACAGAAGCCCGCCGCCCGCTTCGCGTCCTGTCACTGGATGGGGGTGGCGTGCGCTGTATCATACAGCTCGCCATCCTCGATGAACTCGAGCGCCGGGCGGGACCCATCTATCGCTGCTTCGACGTCATCGTCGGTTCCAGCGTCGGCGCCCTCGTCGGCTGCGGCGTCTCGCTCGGTTTCGGCATGCAGGAGTCCACCGAGCTCTTCTACAGCTTTGTCGATGAAGTCTTTTCCAAGCACGATCGCCTGCACGAGAAGCTCAAGCGCCTCAGCTGGTGGTCCTTTTCCAAGCACAGTGACGACCGCGTCAACGAAGTCCTGCAGAAGATCTTCGGCAATACCACCATGCAGGATCTGCTGGTCAAGCCCACCATGGTGCTGTGCCACAACCCGCAAAAGGCGCGCCCGGAGATCATATCCTCCGACGAGGAACGCTATGCCAGTGTGCCGGTATGGGAGGCCTGCAAGGCGGCCACCTCGGCACCCCTGTACTTCAAGCCGAAACAGGTCAAGACCCGCTACTACTCCGATTTCCTGCTGGACGGCGGCCTGATCTCCAACAACCCGGCCCTCTTTGGACTCAGCAAGGGAATGCAGATCATGCGCCAGCGCCACGGCGAGGCGGACCTGTCCGACGTGCTGATGGTGTCGCTGGGTTCGGGCAAGATCCGCGAAGAGACCAGCACCACGCTCAGCGGTCACCTCAATGCGCTCACCACCGCGCCCTTCTTTGGCTCCTCGGAGGCGACCCACTATGGCCTGCGTGACCTGCTGGGCAGGAACTACTACCGGCTACAGGTGGAAATCCCCAACCATCTCAAGCGCCCCGACGAGAGCTACAACATCCACGAGTTGCATGCCATCACCGAGGAAGTGGTCGAGCGCCATTACCTGCCGGTCATCGAGCATCTCGCCGGCCTGGTCACGGAGGCTCCCGCTCAGGCGGCACCCATCGTCGATACCGGCACCGTGACGCTGGTGCCCGAAGGCGAGGCGGCCCTGCACGACGTATTGATCAAGTCCGGGGTCAAGTCGCTCAACTGAAACAGTTCGGCATAGGGCCCCAGGCGCTCCCACATGCGCGCCTCGTAGACGGCCGGCAGTTTCATCGGCAAGCCCTCATGGAAACGCCGCAACAGCGCATCGCCCTTGAGCAGCCCGTAGAGCTCCTTCACCCGCCGCAGGTCGTGGTAGACACCCGACATCTGTACCATGTGGATGCCCTTGATGCGCAACAGGTTGCGCGTCGTCAGGCGCGAGACAAGCCCGCGCAGCGAGACGATGGTGGAGAGGATCTCGATGAGTCCCTCGTAGTACTCCATGGCGCCGTAGTTGAGCGGAATGAAGTTGAGGTAAGGCTTGTAGTAGAGCGCAAAGGGCATCTGCGTGAGGATGCGGTTCTGCTCGAGGAAATCGCTGAAGATCCCCGTGTCGCCAAAAGGCGTGGGTATGGAAACCCCGGGCCAGGCATAGGGCACGCGGCGAATGAACTCGCTGGTCAACTCGATGGGTTCACGTCCCTGGTCGGCATCGGTACCGAATACGAAGTTGACCTGGAAGCCCGGCACGTAGCGGCGCATCATCTCGAAGTGCTCGAAGACCTGCTCCACCTTGTCGCGCCCCGTCGCCCGCACCCTGCCGGACTTGTTGGAAAAGTCCGACCAGGACTCGACGCCGGGCGCGATATACAGGCAACCCGTTTCCGCCAGGCGCCGGACGCGCTCCTCCTTGAGTACCGACAGGGTCGACTGCACGCCGTAGGCCGGTCGCTTCTCCGGGGGAAGGGATTCGATGGCGGCCATGGTCTGATCGAAGCGCACGCCGAAATTGGGATCGTGATAGACCACGTAGGCACCGGGAATGTTGTCGGCAATGTACTCCAGGTCCTTCTTGAGGATCTCGCTGCCCACCGCGTGATAGGTACTGGTGGCATCGCTGCAGAAATTGCAGGTATAGGGACAGCCCATGCTGGAGAGCAGCGGGACGACGCGCAACACGGCCAGGCGCGCGGCCAGCGTGGTAGCGCGCAACTCGGGCATGCGTTCCTCGACGCTGGGGATCTCGGTGAGCGTGCGGCCGGTATCGATGAGGCTGCCCGGTGCGTATTGCCCGTCGATGATGTCACGGATCACGGACTCATCGCAGTTGCCCACGACGAGATCGAAAAAGCGCAGGCTGTCGGCCGGAAAGGCGCGCGCGTGGGGGCCGCCGAGCACGGTGCGCGTGCCGCGCCTGCCGAAGATCCGCGCCAGCGCATAGGCCAGGGCGCTGGCCTGGGTATAGGCGCTGACGAAGAGCACGTCCAGGTCGTCCGGCAGGAGCCTATGGGGCTCGGCCTGACCGTAGTAGGTGGCATAGTGGACATCGTGGCCCAGCCGGCGGCACCACACCGAGATGACCTGCGGCATGATGCTGACGAACTGGCGACGCAACTGGTTGCGGTATATCTGATAGCCGCCGTTGTCGGGCGGCATATCGTACAGGACATCGATGATCCCGATGCGCATCCTTTTCATACGCCCCTCCGGTGAGCGTCGATTTCTTGTTATTGTTGTCGTTTCCCTCAACTCTCCCTGCGCCGATCCCGGCGCCCAGAAGCATGCCACGTGTACTACCTGGAGTCCCTGTTGCCCGGACCAACATATTGACAAACCGGTAACCCGTCAAGGAGGGTTTTCGCATCCAGGACACGCCCTTGCGCCGCGCGCGGCCAGAAATGGCCACACATGGAATGCGGAAACAAAAAAGCCGGTCTTGCGACCGGCTTCGGGTTTCACATGGCACCAAGGGCTGCAATTTGCAGCCCTTGGGCCCGGGTGATGCGTTATTTTCCTTCGCGCTCCCGCGCCTCCTTGATGACCTCCTCGGCCACGTTCTTCGGACAGGGCAGGTAGTGCGAGAATTCCATGGAGAACTGGCCACGCCCCGAGGTCATGGTGCGCAGATCGCCGATGTAACCGAACATCTCGGAGAGCGGACACTCGGCGCGCACGTGTACGCTGGTGGCGCCCGGCTCCTGTGACTTGATCATGCCGCGACGGCGATTGAGATCACCGATGACGTCACCGACGTTGTCCTCGGGACAGTAGACGTCCACCTTCATGATCGGCTCCATCAGCTGGGGACCGGCCTTGGGCATGGTCTGACGATAGGCCGCGGCGGCCGCCAGTTCGTAGGCCACCGCCGAGGAGTCCACCGGATGGTAGCCACCATCGACCAGCGTGACCTTGAAGTCGAGGCAGGGATAACCCGCGAGCACGCCCTTCTCCAGGCTCTTTTCGAAGCCCTTCTGCACCGCCGGCCAGAATTCGCGCGGCACGTTGCCGCCGGTGACCACGGATTCGAATTCGAAACCGCTGCCCGGCTCGCCCGGCTCGACGATGTAATCGATCTTGGCGAACTGGCCCGAACCACCGGTCTGCTTCTTGTGGGTGTAGCTGTCTTCCACGCGCTGGGTGATGGATTCGCGGTAGGCCACCTGCGGCTTGCCCACTTCCACTTCCACGCCGTGGGTGCGCTTGAGAATATCGATCTTGATGTCCAGGTGCAGCTCGCCCATGCCCTTGAGAATGGTCTCGCCACTGTCTTCATCGGTCTCGACGCGGAAGGACGGATCTTCCTGGATCATCTTCGACAGGGCGATGCCCAGTTTCTCGGCGGCGCCCTTGTCCTTCGGCGCCACGGCCATGGAGATCACCGGTTCCGGGAAGACCATGGGCTCCAGCGTCGCCGGATTGTTGGGATCGCACAGGGTGTGGCCCGTCTGCACGTTCTTCATGCCGACGATGGCGACGATGTCACCGGCCTGCGCACCATCTAGCTCGATACGCTCGTCGGCGTGCATTTCCACGATGCGGCCGATACGCTCCGTCTTGCCGGTATAGGTATTCAGCACGGTATCGCCCTTCTTGAGGCGGCCCGAGTAGATACGGATAAAGGTCAGGGCGCCGAAACGGTCGTCCATGATCTTGAAGGCCAGCGCGCGCAGCGGCCGGTCCGGATCGACGATGGCGTATTCGCCGGTCTCGTTGCCTTCCTCGTCGGTCTCCGGCTGCGGCTTGACCTCGGTGGGATCCGGCAGGAAATCAACCACGGCATCGAGCACCGGCTGGATACCCTTGTTCTTGAAGGCCGAACCACAGTAGGTGGGGAAGAAGTCCAGCGCGATGGTACCCTTGCGAATGCAGCGCTTGAGGTCTTCGATGGACGGCTCTTCGCCCTCGAGATAGGCCTCCATGAGATCGTCGTCCTGTTCGACGGCGGTCTCGATGAGCTTCTCGCGCCATTCCTCGATGGCATCGGCCATGTCCGCCGGCGGTTCCTGGACCTCGAAATTTTCCGGCAGGCCGGAATCGTCCCACACCAGCGCCTTGCGCGTGAGCAGGTCCACCACGCCGGTGAACTGGTCCTCGATGCCGATGGGCAGCACCATGACCAGCGGGTTGGCGCCGAGCACGTCTTCCACCTGCTTGACCACGCGGTAGAAGTCCGCACCCATGCGGTCCAGCTTGTTGACGAAGATGATGCGCGCCACCTCGGATTCGTTGGCGTAGCGCCAGTTGGTTTCCGACTGGGGCTCGACGCCGCCGGAACCGCAGAACACGCCGACACCACCGTCCAGGACCTTGAGGGAGCGATAGACTTCGATGGTGAAGTCCACGTGTCCCGGCGTGTCGATGATGTTGAGGCGATGACCGTTCCATTCGCAACTGGTGGCTGCCGACTGGATGGTGATGCCGCGCTCGGCCTCCTGTTCCATGAAGTCGGTGGTGGCCTCGCCGTCGTGCACTTCACCGGTCTTGTGGATCTTGCCCGTCAGCTTGAGGATGCGCTCGGTGGTGGTAGTCTTGCCGGCATCCACGTGGGCGAAGATACCAATGTTCCTGTATTTCTTTAGATCAGCCATTAGCCTGCTACTCGTCTCAAAATTAAAATCCTGTGAATCAAGAACGCCGGAACCCCGCGACCGAAGTGCGGGAAATCCAGCGTTGAAGTATTCGGTGTCTCAAGCCCGCTCCGCCCCGGTCTGCGGGGGGCGGGGGCCGACAAAGCCGCGCATTATAGCCCAAAGCCGGGCCAAAAGGGCATCAATAAATGGTGAGCCGGGGGTAAATTGCGGGGCCAGGCGGGGTGGAACCGGGATGGACCCGGAGACGCCGATAGCCCTGATTTTGGGCACATTTGGCCGATTTCAAGCCCCTTTTCGCGGAAAATCGGCCGTTTTGCTCATTTTTTGACCACTTATCCACAGGACCGGGCCCGCGGCGAGACGGTGGCCTTGAGCCCGCCCGCTCCCCCGGGCCCGGCACACGGCGTATACTCCCGCCATGCTCAATATCGACGAACCCCGCCACTACCGTATCGCCCTGCTGCACCTGGGCTTCCGTCCCTTCTTCCTGCTCGCGGGGCTCGCCGCCGGCGCACTGATGGCCGCCTGGGCGGTGATCTACCTGCTGGGCACGACCCTGCCCCAGGGTGGGCAACTGCCGCCAGCCTGGTGGCACGGCCACGAGATGATCTTCGGCTACGCCCTGGCGGTCATCGCCGGCTTCCTGCTCACCGCGGTGCGCAACTGGACCGGCGTGCAGACCCTCCATGGCTGGCCCCTGTTGATGCTCGCCCTGCTGTGGCTGCTGGCGCGGGTGATGCCCTTCCTCGCCCATCCCGCCGCCCTGCCCGTCATGGCGATGGCGGATCTCGCCTTCGGTCTGGGCCTCGCCGCCGCCCTGCTGGCGCCCATCGCGCGGGTGCGCCAGTGGAAACAGCTCTTCATCTGGGGTCTGGTGGTGCTGCTGGTCGGGGCCAATGCCCTGTTCTACGCCGGGCTGTTCGTCCGGGACGAAACGATGTTCCTGGTCCAGCGCGCGCTGCTCGGCGGCCTGTACCTGGTCATCGGGCTCATCCTGCTCATGGGGCGACGCGTGATCCCCTTCTTCATCGAGAAGGGCGTGGGCGAAGGCCCGCCGCCGCGCAACCATGCCTGGCTGGATCTCACCGTGAGCCTGCTACTGCTGGCCTTCATCCTCCTCGAGGTGTTCGACCAGCTGCCGGGGCTGCTGGCCATGTTGGCGCTGACACTGGCGGTACTGCACGGCGTGCGTCTTGGCGGCTGGCATCACCCGGGGATCTGGCGCCGGCCCCTGCTGTGGATCCTGTTCCTGGCCTACGCCTGGATCATCATCGGCTTCGCCCTGCGGGGTATCGCCTTTTTCGTCCCCCTCGGCGCCTTCCTTCCCCTGCACGCCTTCGCCGCCGGCGGTATTGGTCTCATGACGTTGGGCATGATGGCGCGCGTGGCGCTGGGCCACACCGGCCGCAATGTCTTCGAGCCACCTCGTGTGCTCGGCTGGGTGTTCGCCCTCGCCGTGGCGGCGGCGGTGCTGCGCGTGGTGCCGCCGCTGTTCACCACGGACTTCTATAAGGTATGGATTGGCGCCTCCCAGGGCCTGTGGATCGCCGCCTTCTCCCTGTTCTTCATCGTCTATGCGCCCATGCTGATCAGGCCCCGCGTGGACGGACGCTACGGCTGAAGGCCCCGGCCGAACACGCCCGTGCTACGCATTTCCAGCAAGGTGAGCATCCCGGATGCGGAGATCCGCATAACACCCATCCGTGCCAGCGGGCCCGGTGGGCAAAAGGTCAACAAGATCTCCAGCGCCGTGCACCTGCGCTTCGACATCCGCGCCTCCAGCCTGCCCGAGGCCTACAAGCAACGCCTTTTGGCAAAGAAGGAGCATCGCATCAGCAAGGACGGCATCATCAACATCAAGGCGCAGGAATACCGCAGCCAGGAAAAGAATCGCGAAGCGGCGCTGGCGCGCCTGCAGGAACTGGTGCGCAGCGTGGCGGAGATGCGCAGGAAACGTATCCCGACGAAGGTCCCGCGGCGCGTAAAAAAGAAGCGCCTCGAGAGCAAGGCACATCGCGGCCACATCAAGCGCCTGCGCGGTCGGATCGCACCGGACTGA
>JALTLF010000041.1 GCA_027005735.1 Chromatiales bacterium
CCGCCGCGGAAGGCGTCGCCGCAGCCGGTGGGATCGTTCATGTGCTCGGTGGCCACCACCGGGATCTCGATGCGGTGCTCCCTGTTGTAGATCAGCGCGCCCTCGCCGCCGCGCGTGACGATCACCGCCTCGAGGATCTGCGCCAGCTCGCCCGGCGTCTTGCCGGTACGCTCCTGCACCAGCTGCATCTCGTAGTCGTTGACCGTCAGCCAGCTGGCCTGTTCCATGAAGGTCATCAGTTCCTCGCCATCGAACATGGGCAGGCCCTGGCCGGGATCGAAGATGAAGGGAATACCGGCCTCGGCGAACTGGGCGGCATGTTCGATCATGCCCTCGCGCCCGTCGGGCGACACCATCCCGAGGCGAACACCCTTGGCGTCGCCGACACGGTTCTCGTGGGCGAGGCTCATGGCGCCGGGATGGAAGGCGGTGATCTGGTTGTCGTCCATGTCCGTGGTGATGAAGGCCTGCGCCGTGTAGCTTTCCTCCATCACCCTGACGTGCTCGCGCGGGATACCGCACTGATCCATCCACTCCGCATAGGGACCGAAGTCGTTGCCCACCGTGCCCATGGGCAGCGGCTCTCCCCCCAGCAGCTTCAGGTTGTAGGCGATGTTGCCGGCACAGCCGCCGAACTCGCGGCGCATGTCCGGCACGAGGAAGGAAACATTGAGGATGTGCACCTTGTCCGGCAGGATGTGGTTCTTGAACTGGTCGTGGAACACCATGATGGTGTCATAGGCAAAGGAACCGCAGATCAGGGCGGACATAAGGTTCTCCGTTTTGTTCTCAGGTGGCGGTACAACGGGCCCAGACGACGAGGCCCCAGATGACCAGCACGTTCATCAGGGAAACAAACACCGCCGCCGAGCCGATGTCCTTGGCGCGGCCGGACAGCTTGTGGGGCTCGCTGCCGATGCGATCGACGACGGATTCGATGGCGCTGTTGAGCAGCTCGGTCACCAGTACCAGGAACAGGCTGCCCACCAGCAGGGCGATCTCGACGACGGACTGGCCCAGCCAGAAGGCCACCGGAAAGAGCACGATGAACAACCAGGATTCCTGGCGGAAGGCCGACTCGTTGCGATAGGCCGCGCGCAGGCCCTGCATGGAAAAGCCGAAGGCCTTGATGATGCGCGTCACGCCCGTGTGTCCCGGTTTCATGCTCCCCGTCCGTCCCCCCGTGGGTCAACTCCGTCGCAGGCGGGCCCGCCCGCTATCCGCCATTGTCCTTTGCCTGCCAGCGCAGGTCCAGCTCCTTTGCCGCGCGCACGTCGTCGAGTCGGCGCACCGGCATGGTATGCGGCGCGGTCTTGAGTTCCTCCACGTTGGTGCGCGCCTCCTGCAGGATCCCCTTCATGGCCTCGACGAAGGCATCCAGCTCCTCGCGCGCCTCGGTCTCGGTGGGCTCGATGAGCAGGCACTCGGGCACCAGCAGGGGAAAATAGGTGGTGGGCGCATGGAAGCCGTAGTCCAGCAGGCGCTTGGCGAAGTCCATGGCGGTGACCCCCAGTTCCTTTTCCTGGCGCCGGAGGGTGACGATGAACTCGTGGGTGGCGCGGCGCTCGGGGAAGGCGACGTCGAAACCGGCCTCGCGCAGGCGCGTCATGAGGTAGTTGGCGTTGAGGGTGGCGAAATCGGCCACCCGTTCCATGCCCTCGGCGCCCAGCATGCGCGCGTAGATCCAGGCGCGCAGCAGGATCCCCATGTTGCCGCCGAAGGCCGACAGGCGACCCATGGTCTCGGGGCGCTCCTTTTCGGTGAGCCAGTAATACTCGCCCGACTCGGCCCGCGCCACCATCGGCACGGGCAGGTAGGGCAGCAGGCGCTCGCCCACGCCCACCGGACCCGCGCCGGGTCCGCCGCCGCCGTGCGGCGTGGAGAAGGTCTTGTGCAGGTTGATGTGGATGACGTCGAAGCCCATGTCGCCGGGCTTGACCTTGCCGAGGATGGCGTTGAGGTTGGCGCCGTCGTAGTAGAGCAGCCCGCCCGCCTCGTGCACGGTGGTGGCGATTTCCTCGATGTGGCGCTCGAACACGCCCAGCGTGGAGGGGTTGGTGAGCATGATGCCGGCGGTCTGCGGCCCCACCGCCTCGCGCAACGCGGCGAGATCCACGTCGCCCTGCGCGTCGGTGGGGATCTCCCGCACCCGGTAACCGCACATGGTGGCGGTGGCCGGGTTGGTGCCATGCGCGGCATCGGGCACCAGGATCTCGTTGCGCGCGGTGTCGCCGCGCGCGTCGTGGTAGGCGCGGATCATGGCCACGCCGGCAAACTCCCCCTGCGCGCCGGCCATGGGCGCCAGCGACACCGCGCGCATGCCGGTGACATGGCGCAGCATGTCCTGCAACTCGTACAGGCAGGCCATGATCCCCTGGCTGAGGTTGTCGGGGGCATGGGGATGACGGTCGACGAAGCCCGGCAGGGAGGCCAGCGAGTTGCAGGCCCGCGGGTTGTACTTCATGGTGCAGGAACCCAGCGGGTAGAAATGGGTGTCGATGGAGAAGTTCTTCTGCGACAGGCGCGTGTAGTGACGGACCACCTGCATCTCCGAGACCTCGGGCAGGGGCGGCGTGTCCTGGCGCAGGAATTCCGCCGGGATGTCGGCGAGATCCGCCGCCGCGCCGTCGGCCATCTGCGCGCCATTGGCGCGACCCGGCCGGGAGTGTTCAAAAATCAGCATATTTCCTTCCTGTCATAAAACTGCGAGGCGACCAACACCACTGTCACATCGAAAACCCGTGGCGGCCTTCCTCGCTACTCGCCACGCGAACCCTGCACCTGCGTCTAAATACGTATTCCGAACCCCACTACAGTTTACAGATATCAGACTCTCTCCGGGGCGGCGTTTACGGACACGCGGAAAATACGTCCCTGTATGCTCGACAGCCGCTTCCCTGCGGCTGACGGTCCGTAAACGCCGCCCCGGAGAGAGACAGTCAGATAAGGTAATCCAGTTATGCTCAGGTGATCGGGTATTCGACACAGGTATTGAGCCCAGTGTTAACCCAGTGCCGCGATGGCACCGTCGTAATCCGGTTCCTGGGCGATCTCCGGCACCAGCTCGGCATGACGCACCTCGTTGTTCTCGTCGAGGACCACCACGGCGCGCGCCGTGATCCCCGCCAGCGGCCCGTCGGTGATCAACACGCCGTAGTCCTTGGCGAAGTTGCGGCTGCGCATCATTGACAGGGGCACCACCTTGTCGGTGCCCTCCGCGCCGCAGAAGCGGCCCATGGCAAAGGGCAAATCGGCGGAGATCACCAGCACCACCACGTCGTCGCGCGAACCGAGCATGTCGTTGAACTTCTTCGTCGAGGTGGCGCACACCCCGGTATCGAGGCTGGGCACGATGCTGAGGAGTTTCTTCCTGCCCGCGTAGTCGGCCAGCGAGACATCCTTGAGATCGGTGGTCACCAGATGAAAGTCCGGCGCGGTGCTGCCCACCGCGGGCAGTTCGCCATTGGTATGAATGCTATTGCCTTCCAGGGTAATGGTCGCCATGACATGCTCCTTGTGGTGGTGGGTTTCGACTCACAGTTTCGGCGCCACCGGACAGGCCGGCGCGCCGAGGCGTACGAAGATGCGTTGCAGGTGCTCGGCAAAGGCGGTGATGTCCGCCTCAGTGCGTTTTTCCGTGGCGCAGACCAGCAGGGCGTTGCCCAGCTCCGGGTAGTCGTCCGCCAGCGAGACGCCGCCGACGATGCCCTGCACCGACAATGGCCGCAGTACCTCCTCCACCGGCAGGGGCAGTTGCATGACCGCCTCGTGGAACACCGGGCGGCTGAATACCGGCGTCAGGCCCGCCACTGACTGTAACTCTTCCACCAGCCGCTGCGTGTGCCGGTACGAGGCCGCGGCGACGGCGGCCAACCCCCGCGGACCGAGCAGGGCCATGTGGATGGTGGCCGCGGTCACCAGCAGGCCCTGGTTGGTGCAGATGTTGGAGGTCGCCTTGGAGCGGCGAATGTGCTGCTCGCGCGCCTGCAGGGTGAGGGTATAACCGCTGCGCCCCTGGGTATCCACCGTGCGGCCGATGATGCGCCCGGGCATCTGGCGCACGTGGGACTGGCGGCAACACATGAAACCGAAATACGGCCCGCCCGAGGCCAGCGGCACGCCCAGCGGCTGCCCTTCCCCGCAGGCGATGTCCGCGCCCTTCTCGCCCCATTGTCCGGGCGGGCGGATCACCGACATCACCAGCGGGTTGACCACGGCGATGACCAGCATGCCGTGGGCATGGGCCCAGTCGGTGAGCGCGTCCACGTCCTCGAGCACGCCGAAGAAATTGGGCTGCGGGATGACCAGCGCGGCGGCATCCCCCGGCGCCGCGGGCAGGCTGGCGGCGTCGAGATGACCACCCTCGCGGTCATAGTCCAGTTCCACCAGCTCGATGCCCTGGTGGCTGACGATGGTGCGCACCACCTTGCGGTAGGCGGGATGCACCGTGCGCGGCATGAAGATGCGCTTCGACTTCGACTTGCGGTTGGCGCGCACCGCCATGAGCACCGCCTCGGCCAGCGCCGAGGCGCCGTCGTACAGCGAGGCATTGGACACCTCCATGTCCATGAGTCCCGCCATCATGGTCTGGTACTCGTAGAGCAGTTGCAGGGTGCCCTGGCTGGCCTCCGCCTGGTAAGGCGTATAGGCGGAATAGAACTCGCCGCGCGTGGCGATCTGCCACACCGCCGCCGGCACGTGGTGGTCGTAGGCGCCGGCGCCGGCGAAACACATCAGGTGCTGATCCTCGCGCGCCCGCGCGTGGGCGAGGCGGGTGATTTCCATCTCGCCCTCGCCCGCCGGGATCCCCTCCAGGCCCCCGGCGCGCAGTGCGGCGGGGATCTCGTCGAACAGGGCCTCGATGTCCTCGACACCGATGGCCGCCAGCATGGCGCGAACGTCGTCTTCGGTATGCGGAATGAACGGCATGGCGTAACTCGCGGCGCCTCAGTGTTCTTCTTCGGCGATGAGTTCGGCATAGGCCTCCGGGCCCAGCAGATCCTCGACGCTGCCGCGGTCCTCGGGCCGCAGGCGGAAGATCCAGCCATCGCCGAAGGCGTCGCGGTTGATGATCTCCGGCTCGTCCGCCAGCGCCTCGTTGACGGCGACGACCTCGCCCGCCACGGGGCAATAGACGTCGGAGGCGGCCTTGACCGACTCCACCACCGCGCAGTCGTCACCGGCGCCCATTTCGGCGCCCACCTCCGGCAGCTCGACGAACACCAGGTCGCCGAGCAACTCCTGCGCGTGATGAGTGATGCCGACGGTAAACGTACCGTCTTCCTCGGGCCGCACCCATTCATGGGTCCTGGTGTAATACAGATCGCCTGGTATGTCGCTCATGCTGCTTCCCCCTTGCTCCCCAAGTTGCGAAAGTTTGAAAAAAGAATCCGATCCGCCCGGCCTACACGCAGGGCTTGCCGTTGCGCACGAAGGGCGGCCTGACGATGCGCGCCGGCAGCTGCTTGCCGCGCACCTCCACCGTACAGTGTTCCCCGGCCTCGCTGCCGACCCGCGCGAAGGCGATGGCCCTGCCCAGGCTTGGCGAAAAACTGCCGCTGGTGATCTCGCCCGCCTCGAGGCCATCGACGAAGACCTTGAGGTGGTTGCGCAACACGCCGCGTTCTTCCAGTACCAGTCCCACCAGCTTGCGCGTCACGCCGGCGGCCTTCTGTTTCTCCAGCGCCGCGCGACCGATGAAGTCCCGCGTCTCCGGCTCCCAGGCCACCGTCCAGGCGAGCCCCGACTCCAGCGGCGTGACCGACTCGTCCATGTCGGCGCCGTAGAGATTCATGCCCGCCTCGAGGCGCAGGGTGTCACGCGCGCCCAGACCGCAGGGACGCACGCCGGCGTCCAGCAGCTTCCGCCACAGGTCGGCGACCTCGTCTGCCGGGACGATGAGCTCGTAGCCGTCCTCGCCGGTATAGCCGGTACGCGCGATGAACATGTCGCCCACCTCGCGGGCGAAGAAGGGCGCCATGTCGCGCACGCCCTCGTCCAGTTGCAGGACCTCGTGCACCCGCGCGCGCGCATTGGGCCCCTGCACGGCAAGCATCGCCAGCTCGCCGCCCTCCTCGACCTCCACGCCGAAGGGCGCGGCATGCTCGCGGATCCAGGCGAGGTCCTTCTCGCGCGTGGCCGAGTTGACAACCATGCGGTACCAGTTGCCGTGCATGTGATAAACGATGAGATCGTCGATGACCCCGCCTTGCTCGTTGAGCATGCAGGTGTAAAGCGCCTTGCCGCTCTCCTGCAGGCGATCGACGTTGTTGGCCAGCAGGTAACGCAGGAACTCGGCGACGCGCGGGCCGCGCAGGTCCACCACCGTCATGTGCGAGACATCGAACATGCCCGCGTCCCGGCGCACGGCATGGTGTTCCTCGATCTGCGAGCCGTAGTGGATGGGCATGTGCCAGCCGCCGAAGTCCACCATCTTCGCCCCGGCGGCCACGTGGGCATCATGCAGTGGTGTTTGTTTCAGACTCATCGGATCTCCTGTTCTTCCTCGGCGTGATACGAAGACCGCACCAGCGGGCCGGCCTTGACCCAGGCGAAGCCCAGCTCACGCGCGCGCCGCGCGTAGTCATCAAATTCCCGTGGTTCCAGGTAACGGCGCACCGGCACGTGGTAGCGAGTGGGACGCAGGTACTGGCCCAGCGAGACGCGCTGCACGCCGACCTCGCGCAGATCCTTCAGGACCTGCGTGACTTCCTCCTCGCTCTCGCCCAGCCCCAGCATGATGGCCGACTTGGCCTCCACGCCGGGCTGGCGCGCCGCCGCCTCCAGCAGGGCCAGCGAGTTTTCATAGCTCGCCCCCTTGCGCACTTCACGATAGAGCGCCGGCACGGTCTCCACGTTGTGGCCCCACACCAGTTGGGTCTCGCCGGGGAAACTGCGCACCGTGTCCAGCGCCGCCATGATGACGCGCACGGCGTTGTCCTGGGTGTGCTTGAAATCCGGGGTGAGAAATTCCACGCCGATGTCGGGCTTGCGCTGGCGCAGTTCGATCAGCGTGCGCGCAAAGACCTCGGCGCCGCCATCGGGCAGGTCGTCGCGGTTCACCGAGGTCAGCACCACGTAGTCGAGGCCCAGTTCCA
>JALTLF010000042.1 GCA_027005735.1 Chromatiales bacterium
GCTCTACGCAACCAGTCATTCCCGGGAGTTTCTTTCGCACGGAGAAAATGAACAACTTTGTTTTTCTTTCTCTGTGTGCTCCGTGTGCTCTGTGGTGAATGACGGATATCGGGCACAAAAAAACCGGTGCCCTTGCGGGGACCGGTTTTTTTTCGCGTGTCCGTCAGAACCTACATGGCGCGGATGCGGGCATTGAGACGGCTCTTGTAACGCGCGGCCTGGTTGCGGTGAATGCGGCCCTTGCCGGCCATCCTGTCGAGCATGGGCACCGCCAGTTTGTAGGCGCTCTCGGCGGCGGCCTTGTCGCCGGACTCGATGGCCTTGACGGTCTTCTTGATGTAGGTGCGCATTTCAGAGCGCTGTGCGGCATTGCGGACGCGGTGCTTCGCGGCCTGGCGGGCGCGCTTTCTGGCCTGTGCTGAGTTTGCCAAAGCTCGATACTCCGTAAATCTGGTTCATGGGCCTCGGCGCCATGCCGGGGCGAAGGGCGCGTATGATGCGGTTTTCCCACGGTTTTGTCAATGCTCGCCGTCGCAATCCGGGCCCGTTTCGGGCCGGAGGGGCGGCGGGATCGCCCGGGCGGCAGGGGGCCGCGGGATGCGGTAAGATGGTGGCCATGGAGAATAACCATAATGTTGGAATGGAAATAAGTCCGGCCGTCGAGGCGCCCGCAGCGGGCAGCAGGGGCTGAATGGGCCTGCTGCGCTCCACCGCCGTCACCGGCGGCATGACCCTGGTTTCGCGTATCACCGGCTTCCTGCGCGACGTGGTGTTTGCCAACGTCTTCGGGGCCGGGGTGGGCACCGACGCCTTCTTCGTCGCCTTCAAGATCCCCAATTTCCTGCGCCGCCTGTTCGCCGAGGGCGCTTTCGCCCAGGCCTTCGTGCCCATCCTGGGGGAATACAAGGCTCGCCGGGATCTCGCCGCGGTGCGCGATCTCATCAGCCATGCCTCGGGCACCCTGGCGGTGCTGCTGTTCTGGCTCACGGTGGTGGCGGTGGCGGCGAGCCCGGCGGTGGTGACCCTGTTTGCCGGGGGCTTCCTGCTCAAGCACCCGGACACCTTCGAGCTCACCGCCGCCATGCTGCGGCTGACCTTTCCTTATATATTGTTCATCGCCCTCACGGCGCTGGCGGGTAGCGTGCTCAATACCTGGGGGCGTTTCGCCGTGCCCGCCGTCACCCCGGTGCTCCTGAACCTCTGTCTCATCGCCGCCGCCCTGTGGCTGGCGCCCCACATGGACCAGCCCGTCATGGCGCTGGCCTGGGGGGTGCTGCTGGCCGGCGTGGTCCAGCTGGCCTTCCAGTTTCCGGCGCTGGCGCGCCAGGGGCTGCTGGTACGCCCGCGCTGGGGCTGGCGCCACGAGGGGGTGCAGCGCATCATCCGGCTCATGATCCCGGCCCTGTTCGGCTCCTCGGTGATGCAGATCAACCTGCTGCTGGACACCCTCATCGCCTCCTTCCTGGTCACTGGCAGCGTCACCTGGCTGTTCTACGCCGATCGCATGGTGGAATTCCCCCTCGGGGTCTTCGGTATCGCCCTGGCGACGGTGATCCTGCCCTCCCTGACCCGCAGCCACACCCGGGACGAGCCGGAGGCCTTCGCCCGCACCCTGGACTGGGCCCTGCGCTGGGTGATCCTGCTCGGCGTGCCCGCCGCCGTGGGACTGGTGCTGCTGGCCGGCCCCATCCTCGCCACCCTGTTCCTGCACGGCGAGTTCGGCGCGCTGGACGTGCGCATGGCGAGCCTCGCGCTGATGGCCTACGGTCTGGGCCTGCTGGGATTCATTCTCGTCAAGGTGCTGGCGCCGGGCTACTACGCCCGCCAGGATACGCGCACGCCGGTGAAGGTGGGGCTCATCGCCATGGCGGTCAACATGACGGCCAACGTGGTCTTCGTGCTGGCCCTGCTCCACTACGAAGTGGCGGGGGCCCACATGGGGCTGGCCATGGCCACTACCCTGTCTTCCTTCGTCAATGCCCTGCTGCTGTTCCGCGGCCTGCGCCGCCAGGGGGTGTACCACGCCCGGCCCGGCTGGGGGCGCCTGGCGGGGCAGGTGGGGCTGGCGGCGCTGGCCATGGGGGTCTTCCTCGTCGTCCGGGTGGGGCCGCTGGCGGACTGGATGGCCGCCGGCATCGGCACGCGCGCCCTGTGGCTGGCCGAGGCCGTGGCCGGCGGCGGGCTGGTCTATTTTGCCGTGCTGCTGGCCACCGGCTGGCGCCCGGCCATGCTGCGGCGCCCGGAGCCGTCACCCTGATCGGCAGGCTAACTTCTTGTTATACTTGAGCGCTTTTCGCGGGCGTGGAACGGGGCGAATGATCGGGGCAGACAGTACTGGGGAGACGGGACGGTGGAGCTGATCCGCGGCCTGCACAACCTGCGCCCGGCCCACCGTGGCTGCGTGGCGACCATCGGCAACTTCGACGGCGTGCATCTCGGTCACCAGGAGGTGCTGGGCCAGCTGGCCGAGAAGGCCGAGGATCTGGGCCTGCCCACCACCCTCATCACCTTCGAGCCGCAGCCACTGGAGTACTTCGCCCCGGAGCGCGCGCCGGCGCGGCTCACGCGCCTGCGCGAGAAGTTGCAGGCCCTGCGGCGTTTCTCGGTGGACCGCGTGCTGCTGTTGCCCTTCAACCGGCAGCTGGCGGAGAAGAGCGCGCAGGAATTCATCCGCCAGATCCTCGTCGAGGGGCTGGACGTGAAGTACCTGGTGGTGGGCGATGACTTCCGCTTCGGCCGGGGGCGCGAGGGGGACTTCGATACCCTGGTGGCCGCCGGGCGCGAGTACGGCTTCCAGGTGGTCAACATGCACACCTACAGCGTGGACGGCGAGCGGGTGAGCAGCACACGCGTGCGCGAGGCGCTGGAGCGCGGCGACATGCGCGCCGCCGAGCGCCTGCTGGGGCGTCACTACCGCATGAGCGGGCGGGTGCGTCACGGCGACCGCCTGGGTCGGGAACTGGGTTTCCCCACCGCCAACATCTGGCTGCACCGCAAGGTCAGCCCGCTGGAGGGGATTTTCGCCGTCGAGGTCTTCGGCCTCGAGCGCGAGCCGCTGGCGGCGGTGGCGAGCATCGGCAACCGGCCGACGGTGGACGGTACGCGCACCATCCTCGAGGTGTATATCTTCGACTTCGACGCGGAGATCTACGGGCGCTACCTGCAGGTGGCCTTCCTGCACAAGCTGCGCGACCAGCTGAAGTTCGACTCGCTGGAGGCGCTGCGCGAGCAGATCGCCCGGGACGTGCGCGAGACGCAGGCGTTTTTCACGCAGTATTATGGCAGCTGACCCTGCCGGTGACAGGCATACAGACCGCAACCAGGATGTAGACGAGTAACGACACAGTGGCCGATTACAAAGACACGCTCAACCTGCCGAAGACCGATTTCCCCATGCGTGGCAATCTCGCCAAACGCGAACCGGAGATGGTCAGGCGCTGGCAGGACATGGATCTCTACGGCAAGCTGCGCGAGGCCGGCAAGGGCCGCCCCCGCTTCGTGCTGCACGATGGTCCGCCCTATGCCAACGGCGACATCCACATCGGCCATGCGGTCAACAAGATCCTCAAGGACATCATCGTCAAGTCACGCAGCCTGTCGGGTTTCGACGCCCCCTACATCCCGGGCTGGGACTGCCACGGCCTGCCCATCGAGTTGCAGGTGGAGAAGCAGCTGGGCAAGGCGGGCGTGGCGGTGGAGCCGGCCGAGTTCCGCGCCGCCTGCCGCGCTTATGCGCGCGTCCAGGTGGAGGGCCAGCGCGCCGACTTCGAGCGCCTCGGCGTCATCGGCGACTGGCAACGCCCGTATCTCACCATGGACTTCCAGTTCGAGGCCGACATCATTCGCGCGCTGGGACGCATCATCGCGCGCGGCCACCTGCACAAGGGATCCAAGCCCGTGCACTGGTGCGTGGACTGCGGCTCGGCACTGGCCGAGGCGGAAGTGGAGTACGAGGACAAGACCTCGCCGGCCATCGACGTGCGCTTCGAAGTCCTCGACGAGGAGGCCCTGTTCGCCCGCGCCACGCGGGTCGCGGACGATGAAGGCGAGGGTGACATCTCGGTGGTGATCTGGACCACCACGCCCTGGACCCTGCCGGCCAACCAGGCGGTGGCGGTCAATCCCAATCTCGACTACGTCGTGGTGCAGTGTGGCGGCGTGGCCGAACATCCCCCCGAGCGCCTGTTGCTCGCCGAGGCCATGCTCGCCGACTGCATGGCGCGCTGGGAAGTGGAGGACTATCGCATCATCGCGCGCTGCACCGGCGCGGAACTCGAGGGGCTCAAGCTGGGCCATCCCTTCTACCAGCGCGAAGTGCCCGTCATCCTCGGCGAGCATGTCACCACCGAGGCCGGCACCGGCTGCGTGCACACCGCCCCGGGCCACGGCCAGGACGACTACGTGGTGGGCGCACGTTACCACCTCAAGGTGGACAACCCGGTGGGGCCGGACGGCAAGTTCCTCCCCGGCACCGAGTTCTTCGCCGGCCTGCATGTCCTCGAGGCCAACGACGCGGTCATCGAGCGCCTCAGGCTCGGGGGCATGCTGGTGCACGACACCGCCCTGCGCCACAGTTACCCGCACTGCTGGCGTCACAAGACGCCCATCATCTTTCGCGCCACGCCGCAGTGGTTCATCAGCATGGACCAGGCCGGCCTGCGCGAGGCGGCGCTCAAGGCAATCAGGCAGACCCGCTGGATGCCGGACTGGGGCGAGGCGCGTATCGAGGGCATGGTGGCCAACCGCCCGGACTGGTGTATCTCGCGCCAGCGCACCTGGGGCGTGCCCATCACCCTGTTCGTGCACCGCCAGAGCGGCAAGCTGCATCCGCGCACCAGCGAACTCATCGAGGCGGTGGCGCAACGCGTCGAGGAGAAGGGCGTCGACGCCTGGTTCGAGCTGGATGCCGCCGAGCTGCTGGGGGACGAGGCGGGCGAGTATGACAAGATCACCGACACCCTCGACGTGTGGTTCGATTCCGGCGTGACGCACTACGCCGTGCTGGAGCGCCGCGAGGGCATGACGGATTTCCCCGCCGCCGATCTCTACCTCGAAGGATCGGACCAGCATCGCGGCTGGTTCCAGTCCTCGCTACTGACCTCGGTGGCCATGCGCGACGTGGCGCCGTACAAATCGGTACTCACCCACGGCTTCACTGTGGACGCGAAGGGCCAGAAGATGTCCAAGTCGCGGGGCAACGTGGTGGCGCCCCAGAAGGTGTGCAACAGCCTCGGCGCCGACATCCTGCGCCTGTGGGTGGCGGCCACCGATTACCGTGGCGAGATGAGCGTCTCCGACGAGATCCTCAAGCGCGCCGCCGACGCCTACCGGCGTATCCGCAATACCGCGCGCTACCTGCTCGCCAACCTCGACGGCTTCGACCCGGCGGCGCACCAGGTAAACAGCGAAGACATGCTGTCGCTGGATCGCTGGCTGCTGCAACGCGCGCGCCGCCTGCAGGATGAAATCACCGCGGCCTACGACTCTTACGACTTCCACCACATCTACCAGAAGTTGCACAACTTCTGCGCCGTGGACATGGGCAGCTTCTATCTCGACGTGATCAAGGATCGCATCTACACGACCAGGACCGACAGTGTGGCGCGCCGCTCGGCCCAGACCGCGCTCTACCACGTGGTCGAGGCCCTGGTGCGCTGGATGGCGCCCATCCTCAGTTTCACCGCCGAGGAGATCTGGCAGCACATTCCCGGCGGCGCGCGCGAGGAATCGGTGCTGCTGTCCACCTGGTACGAGTTTCCCGCCATCGTCGAGGATCCCGATTTCAGCGCGGCCGACTGGGATCGCATCCTCGAGGTACGCGATGCGGTGTCGCGCGAGCTGGAGGCCCTGCGCGTGGCCGGCGAGATCGGCGCGGGCCTGGATGCCGAGGTGGAACTCCATTGCGGGCGGGAGATCCACGACCTGCTGGCGCGTGCCGGCAACGAACTGCATTTCGTCTTTATCACCTCCAGCGCCGAGGTCCGGCTGGTGGAAACGCCCCCGCCGGAAGGGCATCACTACGAGCTGTCCTCGGGCGATGAGCTGTGGGTGGTGGTGGGCGCCTCGCTCCATGCCAAGTGCGTGCGCTGCTGGCACCACGTGGCGGACGTGGGCAGCCATGCCGAGCATCCCGAGCTCTGCGGGCGCTGCATCGAGAACGCCTTCGGTGACGGCGAGACACGGCATTTTGCCTGAACGGTGGTGGTGAGCATGATTCTGGAATGGATGAATGAACGAGCAGGCGTGCCGCCCCCGGCGCAAGGGCGCGGCTCCTGCAATTACATTGGACAATCCGCCATGCCGGTAGGAGCGCCGCCCCGGCGCGATTGTGGTATTGCGAAGGCAATGTCATCATGCCGCGACGGCGTTCCTGCCCTTGTATCGCCGTTGCCAGCATTCTCGAGAATGACCGAGAAGCTGAAGCGGTTAGACGGGCAGCGGCAGGAGTGATGATGCGCAAGCTGACCGACAACGGCCTGCGCTGGTTGTGGGTGACCATCGTGGTGGTGGCGCTGGATCAGTGGACCAAGTTCCTCGCCGAGACACACCTGTCCTTCGGTTCGCCCCACGAGCTGTTTCCGGGGCTCGATCTGAGCCTGGCCTACAACCGTGGCGCGTCCTGGGGCTTTCTCCATGATGCCGGCGGCTGGCAGCGCTGGCTTTTCGTGGCGCTGGCCATTTTCATCAGCGTGGTGCTGGTCAACTGGCTGCGCCGCCTGCCGCGCGAGGCGCGCTGGCTGCCGGTGAGCTTTGCCCTGATCCTCGGTGGCGCCATCGGCAATGTCTGGGATCGCGTGCAACTGGGACACGTGGTGGACTTCATCCAGGTGTGGTTCGGCAGCTGGCCCTTCCCCACCTTCAACCTCGCCGACACCGCCATCAGTATCGGCGCCGTGATGTTGATCATCGACTACCTGCGTGGTGGTTATTCGCGCCACGACGATGCCGAACGCGAGCAGCCCCACACGCCATCGAAAGGTGAGATGCATGACTGAGTTTGAGACGCCGGATGCCGACACCATCCAGCCGGGCAGCAGAGTGACGCTGCACTATACCCTCCGCCTCGAGGACGGCATG
>JALTLF010000043.1 GCA_027005735.1 Chromatiales bacterium
GGGGCCTGGACGCCTTCGCCCAGGGCACGCGCCAGGGGGTGCTCGGAGTCCTTCTCCAGCGCCGCCGCCCAGGCCCGGGCGGTCTCCGCCGAGATGCCCTCCCGCAGCGGGCACACCGCCTCCAGCACCAGGCGGCCCTCGGTGAGGGTACCGGTCTTGTCGAAGACCATGTGGGTCGCCCGCGCCAGGGTCTCCAGTGCATGGCCCCGCGTCACCAGCAGGCCGCGGCGCGTCAGGGCACCGGTGGCGGTGGTGATGGCCGCCGGGGTGGCCAGCGACAGGGCGCAGGGGCAGGTTACCACCAGCACCGAGAGGGTAATGGTGAAGGCCTGCTCCGCCCCCGCGTCCCACCATGCCAGGAAGACGAGGGTGGCGAGAACGAGGATGGCGGCCACGAACCAGCCGGCGATGCGATCGGCGAGGCGGGCGAGATACGGTTTCTCGCTCTGTGCGCGGTCCAGAAGACGGGTAATGGCGGCCAGTACCGTGTCCTCGCCCAGGTGTTCCACCGCCACGGTCACGGGACTGGTGATATTGAGGGTTCCCCCCACCACCGGATCGCCCGGGCCGCGACCCAGCGGCAGGCTCTCGCCGGTGAGCAGGGACTCGTCCACTTCGGTGTGTCCCTCGATGATGCGCCCGTCGGCGGCGATGGGCTCGCCGGGGCGCACGCGAATGTGATCGCCGATGGCCAGCTCGGAGACAGGCACCGTCTCGCGGCTGCCATCCGGGGCGATGCGGGTGGCCACCGCCGGGCGCAGGCGCACCAGTTCCTCGGCCACCTGCCCGGCACGATGGCGTGCGGCCATCTCAAGGTAGCGGCCGGTGAGCAGGAAGAAGGTGAACATGGTCACCGAGTCGAAGTACACATGACCACGGTTGATGACGGTGGCCACCAGGCTCGCAGCATAGGCCGCGCCGATGGCCAGCGCCACGGGCACGTCCATGCCCAGCTGCCGCCCGCGCAGGTCGCGCCAGGCGGCGGTGAAAAAGGGCCGCGCGGAATAGAACACCACCGGCGTGGCGAGCAGCAGGCTGACCCAGCGCATGAACAGGCGCAGATCGGGATCCATGCCCTGGTAGTCGCCGGCGTACATGGCCACGGCCAGCATCATCACCTGCATGGCGCCGAAACCCGCCACCGCGATGCGCCGCAGGGCCTGGCGTTTCTCCGTTTTCTGCAGCGCTTCCTGGCGACCCGGATCGAAGGGGTGGGCGAGGTAGCCGATGTCGGCAATGGCGCGCAGGATCTCGCTCAGGCTGATGCGGCCGTTGTCCCAGCGCAGCTGGGCGCGGTGGGTGGCGTAGTTGACGCGGAAGGACAGCACGCCGGGCAGCGCGGTGACGTGGCGTTCACTCAACCACACGCAGGCGGCGCAGACGATACCTTCCATGATGAGGGCGGCCTCGCGCACGTTACCCTCTTCCTCGCGCACAAAACTGGCCTGCACGGCCTCGCGATCGAAGATCTCCGCCTCGCGCAGGGCCGCCGGCACCAGGTCCTCGGGCTTGCGCGCGTTTCCGTCGCGCAACTGGTAGAAGCTCGTCAGGCCGTTGTCGACGATGGCCCGCGCCACCGCCTCACAGCCGGGGCAACACATGGAACGCTCGACACCATCGATCGCCACATGGTAGTGGCTACCCTCCGGACAGGGCAGTCCGCAATGAAAGCAGCTCTTCTCCGCCGCGTTCATCAGGACGCCGGCTTCACCTTCGTGAAGCCCTTCATCTGGTAGATGTCTTCACCATGCACGATGTCCAGCTTGAGGTCCCAGCGCCCCGGCTCCGTCAGCCTCATTTCCACCTGGTAGAGACCGGCCTCGACCTCGCGCATGGTGAAGGCCTGGTCGAGACGGCTGTTGGCGGGCCGCATGAATATGCCGCTCACCGTCGCGCCCCTCAGCGGTTCACCATGTCGATCCCGGATCTGCACCTGGAAGCGGGCCGCCTCGGCGACCACGGGCTCGGCCAGCCAGCCCTTCTTCACTTCCCAGCCGAGGCGCTGCTGTCGTTGCATGCGCTCCACGTAGGCATTGTACTCGGCCTCGCGTTCCTGGTAGTCGTGGGCCACGGTGCCGGGAAAGAAGGAACTGACCTTGCCGCCCTCCCGCGGCGGCGGGAACATCCAGCTGGTGAGCTGCTGACCGATGCCGCTCTGCGCCATGACGATGAAGGCCGCGTCGGCGACGAGCACCAGGGCAAAGAAGGCCACCAGCGAGGCCGGCGCCCAGTGGAACCAGCCCTGTGTCTCGCCGTGACGGCGCGCACGATACTGGCTGGCGATGATGCCGAGGACGTAGGCAGTCACGGCGAACACCGCCACGTGAATGGCGACCACGTCGGCCCCCGGCCAGGACCACATGGCGAAGCCGAGGAAGATTACCTCGGAGAGAAACAGGGTCAACAGCGCCGTCACCCGCGGTCCGAGTGGCGTCAGGCGCAGGCAGAGGACGAAGAACAGCGCCGAGGCAAACACCCCGCCGGCGAGCGTCAGTGCGATATGCGTACCCATACCCTATTTTACCCGCTGCCGTGGCACGATGAAAAAGGCCTCCCACTCCAGCAGACGAACGGAGGGATTGTCATCGCGTACGAGGACGAACTTGAAGGGCATGCGCTCGGCGCGTAGCTGTGCCGGCGGCAGGCGCAGGCGGGCGAGGAAACGCACGCTGCTTTCCGGGCGCAGGTGAAAGCGATTCTCGCCGCCAACGTCCAGCGCCGCGCCTGGCAGGCCAGCCACCAGCAGGCGGTAGTCCGCCGCTTCTTCTGTCTTGTTGGTGATCTTGATCTCGTAGCTGTTCTGCTGGCTGCCATCGGAGAGCGTCACGGATATGGGTTGACGGATCTGGCGCACCACCAGCTCCACCGTGGTACGCGTGGCGATGCTCCACGACAACGTGGCAATACTGAGGATGAGTACGAGACCATACCCTATGTTACGGGGCTTGAAAAAGCGGGTCTTTCTGCCTTCCAGCGCATGCTGCGAAGTGTAACGCACGAGCCCACGTGGATACTTGATGGCATCCATCACGGTATCGCAGGCATCGATGCACAGGGCACAGGAGATACACTGGTATTGCAGTCCGTTGCGGATATCGATACCCATGGGGCAAACCTGTACGCAGAATCCACAGTCGATGCAGTCGCCGTAGCCAGCGACATGGCGCTCTTCCCGGCTCATCAGGCCCTTTGCCGGTTTATGGCGTCCTTTCCCGCCTTCGCCGCGCTGCTCATCGTAGGCCACCACGAGGGTATCCTCGTCAAACATGACCCCCTGGAAACGTGCATAGGGACACATGTATGTACACACCTGCTCACGTGCCAGGCCGGCCATGACATAGGTGGTGAGTGTCAGGAACAGGGTCGTCGCGTAGGCCGGGAAGGGTGCCGTGCCGTGCAACATGCTCCGCACGAGTTCGGGCGCGTAACCCCAGTAAAGGGTAAAGGTCAGACCCGTGGCAAGGGCCACCGAGAGCCACAGCAGGTGGGTGAGCGCGATCCGGGTCAGCTTGCCGGCCGTCCAGGGCGCGGCGGCGAGTTTGATGCGTGCATTGCGGTCCCCCTGCACCAGGCGCTCGATTAACAGGAACACGTCGGTCCACAGGGTCTGGAAACAGAAATAGCCGCAGAACACCCGTCCGGCGATACCGGTCACGAAGAACAGCAGGATGGCGGCGATGACCAGGATCCCGGCGAGCCAGAAGATATCCTGCGCATAGACGACCAGGTCGAAGATATAGAAATGGCGGCCGACGATATCGAAAAGCACCGCCTGCGGCGGGCTGTCACTACGTTCCCACGGCAGCCAGGGGAGGAGAAAATACACGCCATAGGCAAGCGCGAGAATGGCGTACTTCAGCGTGCGAAACCTGCCACGCACGGAACGCGGGTAAATCGGAATTCGTTCCTGGTAGGCAGGATTACTCATCGAAACAACCATTCAGGAACGGCACAGGGTTCTGCCGCAGAACGACAGAACCCTGACCGCTTGACTGCAATTTTGCTGGAGATGCTTATTGGCCACCACCCAGCTGATGCACGTAGAAGGTCAAAATGCGGATCTCGGTATCATTGAGACGGTTTTCCCATGCCGGCATCTCACGCTTCACGCCATTGGCAATGACGGCACGCACCGCGGCCTTCTTCCCCGCCAGGTCTTCCGCGCCATTGACGTCGGCAATGGTCCAGATGCTGTCGGTAAGATTGGCCGAACCCAGTGCCGCCATTCCCGTGCCTTCGCGGGTGTGGCAGGCGAAGCAGCCGCCTTCAGGACCGGTAAAGATGGCCTTGCCGCGCGCCGCCTGTTCGGCATCCACCTCGATGCCGGAGAGGCTGAGGACATAGGTCGCCACGTCGTCGATCTGCTGTGGCGTCAGTGAGTCGGCAAAATCGGGCATGAAACCGTGGCGGCCCTTGCGGATGGTTTCCTCGATGCGGGCATAAGTACCACCCCACAGCCAGCTGTCATCGGCGAGATTCGGGTACTGGCCGATGATCCCGGCACCACCGGCCTGGTGACAGGCGGCGCAGTTGTCGGCAAACAGCACCTTGGCCATGGAATAGGCAAAGGCGCTCTTGTCGCGATCCACGGCGATCTCGCGGTAGCTCGCTGCCTTGAGCTGGTCGAGATAGGGTTTCTGCAGGGTACGCGCTTCTTCCATTTCCTTGTAGAAAAGGGCGCGCGTGTTCCAGTGGCTGACCACTTCGCGTCCATCCGCTGTGGTAAACTCGATGTCATTGAAGGCGCCGGTAGTGTAACCCTTCCCGACAGGCCAGGCCGGGTAGAGTACCCAGTAGATTACGGCAAACACCACGGTGGCGTAAAAACCCCACAGCCACCAGCGCGGCAGCGGGTTATTGAACTCCTGCAGATCGCCGTCCCAGGCATGACCGGTTGTCTGCACCGCCTGCTTTTGCGTTTCTTCACTCATTGTTCATTTCCTTCACGATTCGTATCGTTCGCGTCGTCGTCTAATGGAATGTTCTTGTAGGACTCCAGCCGTTGCTTGCGGCGATTACCGGTATAGACGTAAAGAATGATCCCCACGAAAGTAACGAAGAACAATACCAGCACGAACGGCTTGGTATTTTCCATCTTCGTAAACCATGAGAAAAATTCTTCCACTTTCCGGCCTCCGCTGTCACGGTTCGGGTCTTATCTGAAGGTGGCGAAATATCCTTCGTCAAACTGCTTGAAGTCCACCATGGTACCCAGCACCTGGAGGTAGGCCACCAGCGCGTCCATTTCGGTGATATCGGTATTGTCGAGGTCGTAGTTGCCCGTCTGTGCCTGCTTCACCAGGTTTTCCGTGGCATAGTTGATGTCCAGCATGTCTGCCACTTCCTTGCCGAAACGCTCGACGTTGGCATTGTATTCCGCCTCGGTCTCCGAATAGGGCACGCCCACCATTTTCAGGGCGCGCATGCGATTTTCGATGTCCTTGTAGCGCAGCGGCGTGTCCAGCAGCCAGGGATAATTGGGCATGATGGACTCCGGCACCATGCTGCGCGGCGCGACCAGGTGACGCACATGCCAGTCATTGGAGTACTTTCCGCCAACGCGGGCCAGGTCAGGACCGGTACGCTTGGAGCCCCACTGGAAGGGGTGATCGAACTGGGACTCCGCCGCCAGCGAGTAATGGCCGTAGCGCAGGGCCTCGTCGCGGAAGGGGCGGATCATCTGCGAGTGACAGGTATAGCAGCCTTCACGCTGGTAGATGTCCCGACCACGCAATTCCAGCGGGGTATAAGGACGAATGGTATCCACGCCATCGACCTTCACCGTCTCTACCGTATCGTCGATGAAATAGAGCGGGACGATTTCGACCAGACCGCCGATACTGATCACGATCAGCGTGAGAACGATCAGCAGGCCGGAGTTTGTTTCAATACTTTCGTGTTTCATCGTTCAGTCACCTTGTTCTCAGGAAGCCGCGGCCATCTTGGCAGCAATCCTGGCCTCTATCTCGGCAGCCTCGCGGCGGCCCTTGCGGATCGTCATGACGACATTCCAGCCCATGATGATGATGCCGGTGACGAAGAGGGCGCCACCGAAGGCACGGATCACGTAGGGCTTGTGCAGGAAGGACACCGTTTCAATGAAGTTGTAGGCAAGATTTCCGTACTCATCAAAGGCACGCAGCATCAGGCCCTGGCCGATACCGGATACCCACATGGCGCTGATGTAGAGTACGATGCCGATGGTAGCCAGCCAGAAGTGCAGGTAGATGGCGCGCACGCTGTACATGGTGGTTTCCCACAGACGCGGCACGAGGTGATAGAGAGAACCGAATGACACCATGGCGACCCAGCCCAGTGCGCCGGAATGCACGTGACCGATGGTCCAGTCGGTGTAGTGCGAGAGTGCATTGACGCTTTTCAGTGACATCAACGGTCCTTCGAAGGTGGACATGCCGTAGAACGACAGTGATACCACCATGAAACGGATCACGGGATCGGTACGCAACTTGTCCCATGCGCCGGAGAGCGTCATGATGCCGTTGATCATGCCGCCCCAGGAAGGCAACAGCAGCAGGATGGAGAAGGTCGCCGCAAGGGTCGAGGTCCAGTCCGGCAGCGCCGTCCAGTGGAGGTGGTGACCGCCGACCCACATGTAGAGGAAGATCAGCGCCCAGAAGTGAATGATCGAGAGCCGGTAGGAGTACACCGGGCGACCCGCCTGCTTGGGCACGAAGTAGTACATCATGCCGAGGAAGGCAGCAGTCAGGAAGAAGCCGACGGCATTGTGGCCATACCACCACTGCGTCATGGCGTCCTGTACGCCGGCGTGCAGGGAATAGGATTCCAGCGAGAAGAAACTCACCGGCACGGCCATGTTGTTGAAGATGTGCAGCAGGGCGGTGGCGAGGATGAAGGCGATGAAGAACCAGTTCGCCACGTAGATGTGCGGCTGGCTGCGGCGCGTCAGGGTCACGACATAGACCACCAGGTAGGCCACCCAGGTGACCGCGATGAGCAGGTCGATGGGCCAGACCATCTCGGCGTATTCACGCGCCTGGGTGTAACCGGCCATGTAGGAGATGGCCGCCAGGCCCACCGACAACTGCCAACCCCAGAAGGTGAAGTTCGCCAGCCCGTCGGAGAACAGGCGGGTCTGGCAGGTACGCTGCACCACGTAATAGGAGGTGGCGAACAGGGCGCTGCCGCCGAAACCGAAAATCACCAGCGTGGTATGCACCGGACGCAGGCGGCCGAAGGTCAGGGCCGGATTGTCCAGGTTCAGAATCGGCCACGCCAGCTCCGAGGCGATATACACCCCGGCGAGCATGCCGAGGACACCCCAGACCAGGGCCATTACGGTGAACTTGCGTACGATATCGTAGTTGTACTGTTCACCGGCGGAAGCAGATGCAGCAGCCATGGATGAGCCTCTCTTGATATTAATTCGCGGTATTGATTTCTTCGGATAATGAAAGAGCCCGGTCTCCCGGGCTCGATACAAGGAAAATCAGAATATCCTGATATTTTAATTAAACTGACTCCCGCTCGCAAGCCCGGGGCGGAATGCCTAAGTATAGACAAGCCTATAACCTACTGTTTTCCTAAGAAAACTATCAGTCATGGCAGGCCGCGGCCGGCAGAAAGGAGGGCCTCCCCGCGCCCGCCGCCCTCCCCTTATCGGACGGCGAGGACGGGGGTTTAGTCACAGCGGGAAATAATGATCGATGAGCAGCGCGGCGAAGAGGAGCATCAGGTAGACGATGGAATACCCGAAGGTTTTCATGGGCATTTTCGGGTCCTTCTCCGACTGCAACCGGATGGCGTAGTAAAGAAACACGCTGTTGAGCACCAGGGCGCTGATGAAGTAGATCCAGCCGCTCATGCGCGTGGCGAAGGGCAGCAGCGTCACGGCGAACAATATAATGGTATAGAGCAGCACATGCAGGCGCGTGAAGGCGATGCCATGGGTGACGGGCAGCATGGGCATGTCTGCCCGGGCGTACTCGTCGCAGCGGGCGATGGCCAGGGCCCAGAAGTGGGGCGGCGTCCACACGAAGATGATGAGAAACAGCAGCAGGCTGTCGGGATCGAGCGTGCCGGTGACCGCGGTCCAGCCCAGCACCGGGGGGGCGGCGCCGGCGGCCCCGCCAATGACGATGTTTTGCGGGGTGGCGCGCTTGAGAAACAGGGTATAGATGACCGCGTAGCCGATGAGGGAAACGAAGGTCAGCACCGCGGTGAGCACGTTGACGAATACCACCAGGATGGTCATGGCAATGGTGCCGAGTACCAGGGCGAAGATCACCGCCTGGCGGGTGGAAACGGTGCCCTGTGGCAGGGGACGATTCTTCGTGCGTCCCATGAGGGAGTCGATCTGTTGCTCGACCAGCTGGTTGATGGCCGCGGCCGAGGAGGCGGCCAGGCCGATCCCCAGGGTACCGAACACCAGCGCCTGCCAGGGCACCATGCCGGGCGTGGCGAGGAACATGCCAACGATGGCGGTAAACACGATGAGCATGACCACGCGCGGCTTGCACAGCTCGTAGTATTCGTGACAAACACCCATGAAGTTCATGTGCAAACGTCCCCTGGCAGTCTCCATGCTCATGCCTCCGATCTTACCCTGACGAGGTAATTGAGGGTAACGACGACGAGCAACAGCAACGCCCCGACGCCGTTGTGGGCCACCGCGACAGCCAGCGGCAAACCGAAGCTGACGTTGCCGATGCCAAGGGCCACTTGCAGGATCAGCACAACCAGCAGGCCCCATGACCAGCGCCGCAGAACCCGGTCGCTTCCCTGGCGCAGGCCACGCACGGCGAGCCACAGGAGGACGAGGAAGGTCACCAGCGCGCCCATGCGGTGGGTCATGTGCACTGCCTTGCGCGCGGCATCATCGAGGACACCGAACTCATAATTGATCCCCAGGCCACGCCACAGGACGAAGCCCTCGGAGAAGTCCATCTGCGGCCACCACTGGCCGTTGCAGGTGGGAAAGCCGGTACAGGCCACGGCCGCGTAGTTGGTACTGGTCCAGCCGCCGAGGAAGATCTGCACCACGAGCACCACGAGTGCTACCGTCGCCAGTGGTTTCAGGGCCTGGCGCCCCGCGCCCCTGCCGGTGTCCACCAGGCCATCACGCAACAGCAGCAACCACAGCAGAACGAAGACGGTAAAGCCGCCGAGCAGGTGGGCGGTGACCACCAGCGGCTTGACCAGCAGGGTCACGGTCCACATGCCCAGCAGGGCCTGGAAGATGACGATGGCCAGCAGGGCCGCCGGCAGGGTCGGACCCACGGGATCGTGGTGGCGGCGGCGCCAGGCCAGCACGGCAATGGCGAGGATCAGCAGCCCCAGGGTGCCGGCGAAATAGCGATGGATCATTTCCTTCCAGGCCTTGTGCGCCTCCACCGGTCGTGTGAAGGCGGCATTGGCGCGCGCGATTTCCTCCGCGGTATCCGGCACGCCGACGTGGCCGTAACATCCGGGCCAGTCGGGACAACCGAGGCCGGCATCGGAGAGGCGCGTGTAGGCGCCCAGTAATACCACCAGCAGGGCCAGTACCGTGGCCAGCAGGGTGATACGCGTAAAGGATCGGTTTGCTTTCATGTGCCTAACCTATCTGCGAAGACCTGAGCAGGAACTGGAGATCCTTGATGAGGTGGCGCGGATCGAATCCGCGTTCATAGCTCATCATGAGGTTACCGTGCGGATCGACGATGTACACGCGCCCGGCCGCCACCACGTCCTCGCCGGGGGCGAGGCGGAACTGGTCAAGCAGCGCCTCGAGATCGGCCTTGCCGCCCCGTGCCACCAGCAATCCCTGGTGGGCCTCGAGTACGCGCTCATAACTCCCCGCCGGCTGCTCGCTGGCAATGATCAACAGGCGTTGCACGCGGCGGATATTCTCATTCTGCGCCATGCGGCTCTGACGGATCTTGTAGAGGGCATGGGCGCAGGCCTCGTCACAGTCCGCGCCACCGATGTACACCAGCGTCCATTTGCCGGTGAGATCCTGGCGTGTCAGGCGTGATCCGTCCGGGCGCGCCAGCTCGAAATCCACCAGTGGCCGCGCGGGGTGCACCAGGTCGCCCAGGTTGCGGGTCGTGCCCGGCTCATCCATGTTTACATAGGCCACCCAGGCCACCGTGAGGGGCGCGAGGAAGGCCAGTGCGATCAGGACCAGGGTGAAACGATTAGTCGCCTTGTTGCTCATTCGCGTCTTGTTTCCCGTCCGCCGGAGGCGGCTCAATTTTCTTCAGATTGACGAATACATATATAAGGGTCAGTACCGCAGCCAGAGCGAACCACTGGACCGCGTAACTGATACTCTTCTCCGGCTCGATACGCGGGGCCGGCCAGTCGCGAACGAAACCACCCTCGGCGGCCGCGTCCAGGCGCAGCACCAGGGGCAGTGGCCGGCATGGCAGCTCCTCGGCCATGGCGGCCGGCTCGATCCACTGGATCACTGCGGGCCAACGGCTGTCGCTGCGCGCCCGGTCCCCGAGGCGGAAGCTCTCCCGCCAGGACAACCACACGCTACCCGTGATCGCTCGCTCGCCGGTGGGCGTGACAATCACCGGCAGGTTCTGCCGATCCCTGCCCTGGGCCACCCAGCCGCGATCCACCAGTACGCACTGCTCCGGCCACGCCGCGAGGCGCAACGGGGTGAGCACGTGATAGCCCACCCGGCCCTGTTGGGACTGGTTGTCGAGCAAATAGTCGCGCCCCTGGAGGTACTCGCCCCGCACCACGAACTTGCGGTAGTTCAGTGCATCGACCTCGGCCAGCGGCAGGCTCAGTGCGCGGGGGGGAACCTCCTCCGCCGCAGCGATGTCATCCAGGATGGCCTGTTTCTCCGCGGCCCGATCCAGTTGCCAGATACCAAGCCGCACCAGCAGCGGCAGCAGCAGCACGTAGGCGAGGCTCGGCCAGAAAGCGGGCCGAAACTCCCGCTGCCCGAGTTTCAGCGGCATGGAAAAACCCGATGTGGGGGGCCAGAGCAGGTCACGCCGGGCTCCGCCTGGCATGCCATGTGGGTTATACTTTCTGCATCACCCGCGCGGAGACCCGTCATGTTATTCAAAGTTCTCGTCCTCGTTGCCCTGTTCGCCATCGTCTCCAGCCTCGGCATCGCCATGTTCAACCTTGTACGCGACAAGGGCCGCTCCGACCGGGTCCTCAAGGCACTCACGGTTCGCATTGGCCTGTCCGTCGCCCTCTTTGTGGGCCTGATGATTGCCTATGCCACGGGCCTGGTCACGCCGCACGGCATTATGCCCTGATCGGCACCACGGCGCACCGTCAAAACCCGCAAGGCCGCGCGACGCCCCGGTTGCTCAGCCAGGCAATAAGAAAGGGCGCCGTGTTGCCACGGCGCCCTTTCCACTGGCACCTTCCCCGGCCTAGAGCCAGTATACGAAGATAAAGAGACCCAGCCAGACCACGTCCACGAAGTGCCAGTACCAGGCGGCTGCCTCGAATGCAAAGTGGTTATCCGCCGTGAAGTGGCCCTTCATGGAGCGCAGCAACATCACCGTCAGCATGATGGCGCCGATGGTCACGTGCAGACCATGGAAACCGGTCAGCATGAAAAAGGTCGAGCCGTAGATGCCGGAGCCCAGGGTCAGGTTCATTTCCGTATAGGCATGGATGTACTCATAGGCCTGGAAGCCCACGAAGGTAAAGCCCAGGATCACGGTAGCCAGCAGACCGAGGATGAGCTGGCCGCGATTGCCCTTCTTCAGGCCCCAGTGTGCCCAGGTCACGGTGACGCCGGAGGACAACAGGATCAGGGTGTTGAGTGCCGGGATCCCCCAGGCCTCGATGATCTTGTAGTCGCCCCCCACGTTTGCCGGACCGTTTGCGTCGGTGGGCCATACCGCCTGGAAACCGTTGTAGAGTATCTCGTTGGTCATGGCATTGTTGCCTTCGCCGTTCAGCCAGGGCAGCGCCAGCTGGCGGGCATAGAACAGGGCACCGAAGAAGGCGGCGAAGAACATGACCTCGGAGAAGATGAACCACATCATGCCCCAGCGATAGGAGCGATCCACCTGATCGTTGTAGAGCCCCCCCTCGCTCTCCCGGATCACCGTGCCGAACCAGCCGAACATCATGTAGGCGATGATGGCCAGGCCGATATACATGAGGAAAGTCGGATCATTGGGGTTCAGCGCAAAACCGAACGTGGTGAGGAACAGGCCAATGGAACCGACCAGCGGCCAGTGGCTTGGACTGGGCAGATAATACCCACCTTGTGCGTGTGTCATGACGTACCCTCTCGTTTGGTATCTGGTGTTCTAATTGTTGAATCTCGTTATGTGTCCAAATCTTGTTGTTTCCATCTCAGCGCGCATGCTGCGCCAGCACTGCTGCGGGTTCCTCGGCGCGCACCTGCTTGCCCCCGTCGCGGTTCTCCGTATCGAAGAAAGTATAGGCCAGTGAGATGGTCCTGATATCCTCCGGCAGATCGGGCCGGACTACGAAACGCAGCGGCATCTCCACCTCCTCGCCGGGTTTTAGAACCTGATGCGAAAAACAGAAGCACTCCATCTTGGTGAAGTACTTGAACGCCTTTGCCGGCACGATACTGGGCACTGCCTGGCCAACCACTTCCCGACCGGTGAGATTTTTCGCGTAGAAACGCACCTCCATCACCTGGCCTGGGTGTACTGTCACGGCATTGTCCAGGGCGCGGAACTCCCAGTTCAGATTCTGGTTGAGCTGGGTCAGGAACTGCACCCGCACCTCCCGACTTTCATCCACCTGAAGGCTGGCCTGCGCCCCAAGCCGTTCCTGCTCGGCGACATCGACCTGGCCACTCTGGATGTCGATAAAGCGGCCGTTGATGCCCAGGACATCACACATGACATTGTAGAGTGGCACCAGCAGAAAACCGAATCCGAACATACCCACCACCACCAGCAGGAGTTTGCCAGTGAGGCGTCGCGTGATCTTGTTCTGGTCGGCGTTGTTCATGGTCTCAGTCGGGCAGGAGGAAGAAACTCAGCACGAAAAAGAACAGGGCAATACCAAACAGGACGGCTACCAGCCAGGGATTGACCTTCTTTCTCTCTACATCATTCATCGGCCCTGTTTCATCCTCAGTAAAATCAGGAGACGGGGCCGCACGAGCCGCGCGGCCCCCCGCCTTACTTGATCTCGGGTGCGGTTTCAAAGGTGTGGTAGGGCGCCGGCGAAGGCACGGTCCACTCCAGGCCCTCCGGGTTGTCCCACACCTTGTCGCTGGCCTTCTCGCCACCCTTGATGGTCTTGATAACGATATACATGAACAGCAACTGCGAGAGGCCGAACACGAAACCACCAATGGAAGACCAGAAGTTCCAGTCGGCGAACTGAACCGCGTAGTCGGGTACACGACGCTGCATGCCGGCGAGTCCCACGAAATGCTGCGGGAAGAACAGCACGTTGACGGAGATGACCGACAGCCAGAAGTGCAGCTTGCCGAGCTTCTCGTCGTACATGTTACCGGTCCACTTGGGCAGCCAGTAGTAGACCCCGCCGATCAGGGCGAACAGGGCGCCGGTTACCAGCACATAGTGGAAATGCGCCACCACGAAGTAGGTATCGTGGTACTGGAAGTCCGACGGCGCCACGCCCAGCATGAGGCCGGTAAAGCCACCGATGGTGAACAGGAACACGAAGGCCACTGCCCACAGCATGGGGGTCTCGAAGGTCATGGCGCCACGCCACATGGTGGCGGTCCAGTTGAAGACCTTGACTGCCGTAGGCACGGCGATCATCACCGTGGCGTACATGAAGTACAGCTCGCCCGCAACCGGCATGCCCACCGTGTACATGTGGTGCGCCCAGACGATGAACGACAGGAAGGCGATGGCAGCCGTGGCGTAGACCATGGAGCTGTAGCCAAACAGCTTCTTGCGCGCGAAGGTGGGAATGATCTGCGAGACGATACCGAAGGCCGGCAGAATCATGATATACACCTCGGGGTGACCGAAGAACCAGAACACGTGCTGGAACAGCACGGGGTCACCGCCACCGGCGGCATCGAAGAAGCTGGTGCCGAAGTACTTGTCGGTGAGCATCATGGTCACCGCGCCCGCCAGTACCGGCATGACGGCAATCAGCAGGAAGGCGGTGATCAACCAGGTCCAGACGAACATCGGCATCTTCATCAGGGTCATGCCCGGGGCACGCAGGTTGAGTATGGTCGCGATGATGTTGATGGAGCCCATGATGGACGAGATACCCAGCAGGTGAACCGCGAAGATGAAGAAGGCCAGGTTGTCATACTGACCCGACAGCGGTTCATAGAAGGTCCAGCCGAAGGCGGGACCCTGACCAGCGAGGAAATCACCACCCATGAACATCGGCAACACCAGCATGGTGGCCGCAAAGGGCAGGATCCAGAAGCTCCAGTTGTTCATGCGCGGCATGGCCATGTCCGGCGCGCCGATCATCATGGGGATGAGCCAGTTGGCCATGCCCACGGTGGCCGGCATGATGGCGCCGAATACCATGATCAGGCCATGCATGGTGGTCATCATGTTAAAGAAGTTGGGGTTGACTACCTGCATACCCGGATACATCAGCTCGGCACGGATGACCATGGCCATGGCCCCGCCGACCAGCAGCATGATGAAGGAGAACCACAGGTACAGGGTACCGATGTCCTTGTGGTTCGTGGTAAACAGCCAGCGCTTGATACCTTTTTCTGGTCCGTGTTCACTCATTGTTGATTCCTCCGCGCCGCCTTAGCGTGCAGCCTTGATTTGAGAAGGTTGAATAATGTCACCGGTGGCATTACCAAAGGCGTTTCGCTCGTAGGTGACCACTGCGGCAATCTCGAGATCGCTCAGACGACCAAATGCCGACATGGCAGTATTGGGTTTGCCATGCAGGACGATATCGATATGCGCATTGATATCACCCGTGGCAATGGGGCTGCCCGCCAGTGCCGGGAAGGGGCCCTGCCCCTTGCCGTCGGGCTGGTGACAGAAGCTGCAGTTCGCGACATACACTTCCTCGCCCTTGGCCATCAGCTCGTCCATGGTGAAGGTGCGCGCGGCAGCGGCAGCGGCCTCGGCGGCAGCGGCGGCGGCACCGGCCTTCTGTTGCCTGACCCACTGGGCGTACTCTGCATCGGAGACCACGCGCACCACGATGGGCATGAAGCCGTGACGCGCGCCACACAGCTCGGCACAGACACCGCGATAGACACCCTCTTCCTTGGCAACGAAATGGCTTTCATTGATAAAGCCGGGAATGGCATCGCGCTTGACCGCCAGGTCACGCACCCACCAGGAGTGAATGACGTTCTCGGCGGTGGTCAGCAGGCGAATCTTGCGCCCCACGGGAACGACCACCTCGTTGTCTACCTCGAGCAGGTAATTGTCCACCTTGAAGGGATCGGCGCCGG
Source organism: Chromatiales bacterium (assembly GCA_027005735.1). GTDB lineage: Bacteria > Pseudomonadota > Gammaproteobacteria > CAMYNG01 > CAMYNG01 > HyVt-448. Next base: position 15,362 of record JALTLF010000043.1, read on the forward strand.
AACCCAGCTCACTGGCCTCCTTGCTGGGTTTGGCCAGGTTGCTGAGGAACTGAATACCCGCGCCGTCGGAGACGGTGTCATCAATGTAGTTGTATTCCCAGTACCACTGGTGCGCCGTGGCCTGGATGGTCAGATCGGGATTGGAGTTGTCCTCGATGTCCAGCAGGGTACGGGTTGCGGGGATGGCAATAGCCACCAGGATGGCAAAGGGGATGATGGTCCAGATGACTTCTACCGTGGTGCTCTCGTGGAAGCTCGCCGGTGTCACGCCCTTTGACTTGCGGTGGTTGATAAGGGAATAGATGATGATGGCAAATACGCCGATCCCGACCACGGTACAGATCCAGAAAATGAGCATATGGAGGTCGTACATCTCCTTGCCCACGTCAGTGACCGTTTCAGTCATGTTGAGCGCGTCATAACCTGCAAATGCGCTGCCGGGCCCAAACAGCAGCGCGGCGAGCAACAGCCCGCCCAGGCTTCGAATCGTCTTACTCACAGACATACCGTTTCCTCTCGACTTTGGATGTTTTATTTATCGGTGTAGTGCTTAAAGTTTTCTTGTTATCTGTTCATGAGGGAAACGCAATGGCGCGTTGCAGTTGCCGCGCAAGGTGCCGCTTCTCCTCCTCGTTCAAGCAAAGGCCGATTTCCTCGCTACGTCCGTGCGAACGCACCACGAGACGGCTTGGCTGATTTCTGCATGCGGGCTGCTCCAGGTCTACCCGGGCCCAGTGGCGCTGGAAACGAATCCTCCCCCCAGACGCACCATGTTCTTTTTCGATGCTTATGTAATTTTCATCTACGGCAATCAGCTCGTAGTCGCGGCTCCGCAGCGCGCAAAGATAAAAGGCGCCTGCCAGCAGCAACATCTCCATGCCGGTAAACGGGACGATCATCCAAAGTCCCATCAGCGCGAAGCCTGTCGCGATGAGCACAGAGACGGAGAGGATCAACAGGTAAATCCTTACCGTGCTCTTCCAGTCCATGGAACGATTGGGTCGAATAAGAAACCGTTGATCGCTGGTTGTTACGTCAGTGCTGGTGGTAACCACGACGACAACTCCGGCTATGCGCCCCGTTTAGCGCAAGGGGATGCTAAATCAAGCCATCCACCACCGCAACAAAATATGGAAATGGGCGCATAAAGTGCCATATATATAAGAGTTTTATTATATTTTTATGTGTTTATTTGTTTTCCTGCTTCCCTGCCTGCGAAACGTCTCGAAACCACGTCGGTCAAAAACATACAAAAGATACGTGTACTTGTGAAGAGCTGGTTTTAAAAAAAAATGTGTCGCGGTGACAGAAAAAAACGTACCGAGATATCAGGGCAGACGGATCGCCCGGGCATTGCAACGCAGATCCAGTGACGCGTCGCGAACCAGGCTACCGAGACAGGGTGCGTCGATGCGCGTTTTCAATGCAGCAAGGTTGTCCTCGAAGGCCGCCATGTCCGGATCCACGGGATTGGCTATCCAGCCTGCCAGCGGCAGGCCCGTGTCTTCTATGGCGCGCGCACTCAGCAGGGCATGGTTGAGACAACCAAGACGCATACCCACCACCAGGATGACGGGATAAGCCAGCCGTAGTGCGAGATCCGCCACGCTCGTTTGTGTGCCGAGAGGCACATACCAGCCGCCCACGCCTTCCACCAGCAGGATCTCCACCCGCGCGGCCGCGCGTTGCGCAATGCCCGCGATATGTTCCAGCTCAATTTCCACACCCGCCTGCGCCGCGGCCAGGTGCGGTGCGATGGCGGGCGCGAAACAGTATGGGTTGGTGTCCTCGTAGGACAACTTCACGCTGGCGGCCTGCCGCAGTTGCAGGGCGTCGTCGTTGCGCAGCCCCTCGGGGGTGACGCAGGCGCCACTGGCCACGGGTTTGAGCGCCGCGCAGGCACGACCCTCTGCCGCCAGCTGGCGCAACAACACGCGCGTGACGTAGGTCTTGCCCACCTCGGTATCGGTGCCGGTGATGAAATAACCCTGTGCCATGTCCGTTCCTCCCGCGCCGCCTTATTTCATTTTCGTCAAGGTATCCAGCGGTACCGTGATCTCGGCGTCACCCGGCCCGGCGTCGCCGACCCAGGCGTGACCGTAGACCACCTCGTGGGTGGCGGGAATACGGCCATCGCGTCGAAATCCTTCGTAGGTGTCCACCATGGCCGCGAGGCGTTGCTTGCCCGTGATGCCGTGATGACGTCCATAGTTGATGTTGTGCGCGCCGATGGCCTTGAGGTCGCGCATCAGGGACATGACGCTCTCGTAGGTAAGGACGAAATGCTCCACATCCATGACGGGATCGGCGAAGCCCGCTGCCAGCAGCGCGTCGCCGACGTCGTGCATGTCGAGGAAGGTGTTGACGTGCACGTGGCTGTCCACTTCGGCCCAGGCGCGTCGCAACTCCTGCAGGGTATCGGGGCCGAAGCTGGTGAACATCAGCAGGCCCCCGGGGCGCAGAACGCGGCGAAACTCGGCGAAGGTCTGCGCCAGCGAGACACACCATTGCAGGGTGAGGTTGGAGACGATGAGATCCACGCTGGCGTCGCGCAGAGGCAGGGTCTCGGCATCGCCCACCATGAAAGTCGGCGGATTGCGCCAGCGTTGCCGCCAGGGCAGCGCACGACGCGCCCGGCGCAGCATGTCCTCGGCGATATCCAGCCCGTGAACCGCCGCCGACGGGTAGCGTGCGCGCAGGTGACGCATGCAGTAGCCGGTGCCGGTGCCGACATCGAGCACCGCGGCGGGCTCGAGGCGCACATAGTCCAGACGCTCGAGCATGCGCCCGGCCACCTCGCGCTGGAGGGTCGCCGCGGCGTCGTAACCGGGCGCGGCGCGGTTGAAGGCGCGGCGCACCTGGGCCTTGTCGATGGCCTGGCGGTCGTCCCTCTCAGCCATGGGAGAGAAAGGCCTCCACCTGCGGCCGCAATTCGTCGGCATGGGAGATGAAGGGCGCGTGCCCCGCCGCCGGGACGATGTACGCCTGCCCCCGCGGACACTGCGCCGCAGCCCAGTCGAGGGCCGCGGGGCGCACCAGCACGTCCCGCCTGCCGCCCACCCACAGGGCGGGCGTCTCCAGCGCCTGAAGGCGCCCGCGCAGATCCGTCTCGCGCAGTACGCGCAGCGCGCCACGCAGGGCGGCGGGCTGCGCGCCTGTATGTTCCGCCGGCCGCGCCGCCAGCGCCGCGCGCAGGGCGCGGATGGTCTCGCGCGCCCGCGGCGAGCCCTGCGCCTGCAGGGCAAGAAAGCGTTGCAGCGTGGCCTCGGCGTCCTCTTCGAGATCGGCGGCAAAGTCGTCGAGCACCCCAGGCGCCACGCCCCACGACCAGTCCTCGCCGTTGACGAAGCGCGGCGTGCTGGCCAGCAGCAACAGGTGGGTGACCAGCGCCGGCGCATCCAGCACCAGTTGCAGGCCGACGAGGCCGCCCAGCGACCAGCCGCACACCGCCACCCGCTCGACGCCGGCGGCGGCCAGGGTGGCGCGCACACGCGCGGCGGCCTCATGGAGCACGAAGCCTTCGGCGTCGGCCTGCGCGCCGCTGCCGCCGTGACCGGGGAGATCGATGACATGCACCCGGTGGCTGGCGGCCAGGAACGCCGCCCAGTCCCCCCAGATCCCGCCGTGGGTGCCCCAGCCGTGCAGCAGGCAGAGATCCGGCCCGCTGCCGCGGGTTTCCATATATAGGTATGGCGGACTCATTTCGCCTCCGCCTGCGCCAGCGCCGCCAGGCACTCCAGCAGGGCGTCCACGTCCGCCTCGGTGTGGCCCGCCGAGAAGGTGATGCGCAGGCGGGCGCTGCCTGCGGGCACCGTGGGCGAACGGATGGCCTGCACCAGGCAGCCCGCCTCCCGCAGGACCGCGCTCCAGCGCAGGGCGGTGGCCGCCTCGCCCAGCACCAGCGGCTGGATGGGGGTGCGGGAGGGCAGGAGTTCGAGGCCCAGTTGTCCGGCGCGGGTGCGAAAACGCTGCGCCAGCGCCAGCACCTGCTCCCGCCGCCAGGCCTCGCGCTCGGCCAGCGAGAGCGCGGCACGCCCTGCCGCGGCCAGCGCCGGCGGCAGGGCAGTGGTATAGATGTAACTGCGCGCCGACTGGATGAGGGTCTCGATGAGCGCCGCCTCGCCGGCGACGAAGGCACCGAACACGCCGAGGGCCTTGCCCAGCGTGCCCATGAGAACGGGCACCGCCCCGGCATCCAGTCCCGCCTCGGCGAGGCTGCCGGCGCCGTTTTCCCCCAGCACGCCGAAACCGTGGGCGTCGTCGATCATCAAGCCCGCATCGTGGTCCGCGGCAAGGCGCGCCAGTTGCGCCAGCGGCGCGACATCGCCGTCCATGCTGAACACCCCGTCGCTGACGATGAGGCGCCAGCCGTCGCCCCCCGCATCGAGCAGGCGCGCCACGGCCGCCACGTCGCCATGGGCGTAGCGTTGCAGGCGCGCGCGGGAGAGTTGCGCAGCGTCCACGAGGGAGGCATGGTTGAGACGATCCGCGAGGATCAGATCGTGGCGGCCGGTGAGCGCGGTGATGACGCCGGCATTGGCCATGTAGCCGGTGGAGAAGAGCAGCGCCCGTTCGCGGCCGGTGAAGGCCGCCAGTTCTTCCTCGAACTGGTGGTGCACGCGGGTGTGACCGCTGATGAGGTGCGCGGCGCCGGCACCGACGCCGTACTCGAGGGCGGCCTCGCGCAGGGCCGCCACCACCTGCGGGTGGCCGGCGAGGCCGAGGTAGTCGTTACTGGAAAAATTGATCAGCTCGCGACCGTCGATGCGCACGCGCGTGCCGGCCACGGCCTCCACCACCCGCCGCTGGCGATACAGGTCCCGCGCGCGTTGCTCGGCGAGGCGCGCGCCAAGGCGCCGGGACAGGGTCGAGGCGGTCACGTCGATGGCGCTCACCGTCCTCAGGCGGGGCGTAGTCCCAGCCGCGCGAACAGCTGCCGGTCGCGGCCGGCCGCCGGGTTGGGAGTGGTGAGCAGTTTCTCGCCATAGAAAATGGAATTGGCGCCGGCGAGGAAACACAGGGCCTGCATCTCGTCGCTCATGTGTTCGCGTCCCGCCGACAGACGCACCTGCGAGCGCGGCATGAGGATCCGCGCCACGGCGATGGTGCGCACGAACTCGAAGGGATCCAGTTCCCCGGCATCCGCCAGCGGCGTGCCCGCCACGCGCACCAGCATGTTGATGGGCACGCTGTCGGGATGCCGCGGCTGGTTGGCGAGCGCCTGCAGGAGGCCGGCGCGATCTTCCTGTCCCTCGCCCATGCCGAGGATGCCGCCGCAGCAGACGCTGATCCCCGCATCGCGCACCCGTTGGAGGGTATCGAGGCGATCCTGGTAGGTGCGCGTGGTGATGATCTCGCCGTAGAACTCGGGCGAGGTATCGAGGTTGTGGTTGTAGTAGTCCAGTCCCGCCTCGCGCAGTTGCCGCACCTGCTCTGCCTCCAGCATGCCGAGGGTCAGGCAGGTCTCCATGCCCAGCTCCTTGACCGCGCGCACCATGTCGAGCACCGGCTCGAGGTCGCGCTGCTTCGGTCGCCGCCAGGCCGCGCCCATGCAGAAGCGCGTCGCGCCACTGTCACGCGCCTGCCGCGCCGCGGCGAGCACCTCCTCCAGCGGCATGAGATCGTGTTCTTCCACGTCGGCATCGCGGTGCCGCACGCTCTGCGGACAATAGGCGCAGTCCTCGGAACAGCGTCCGGTCTTGATGCTGAGCAGGGAACTGATCTGCACCGCGTTGGCATCGAAATGCGCGCGGTGCACCTGCTGGGCCCTGAACATGAGATCCATGAAGGGTTCGCGGAACAGGGCGAGGATCTCCTCGCGCCGCCAGTCGTGGCGCAGGGTTTCCGGTGTCTCGACACGGGCATTCATGAGGCGTTCTCCCTGGTGGGTGTATCCGTCCAGCGGGTGCGGCGGATCTTCACAATGTCGTGGATGGACAGGGGAATGATGATCAGCGCGCTGAGTGCCCAGGTGAGGAGCCACAGGTAGATCTGGGTACCGAAGAAGGTGGCCACCACCACCACGAGACCCGCCACGCCGTAGAGGGCGTAGGCGGCGCGCTGGGTGAACTCGCCCACCCGCGGATTGGGGTGGTGGCGGTTCATGGTATAGACCGCCATGGAGGCACCGAGCCAGAAGATCCCCAGCGGCACCGGCACCAGCATGGCGATGATGTTGCCGAGGGGAAACAGCATGGCGGCGCGGCGCGCGCTGGCGGCGGAGATCTCCGCCGCCGGGCTGGCCGAGTCGTTGCGGGGCGCATCGCCGGAGGGTGTCATGCCGGGTTCCTCGTGCGGGGGAAGGGGCAGGCCACCTGGCGGGGCACCCCTTCCCGGGTTTACAACGCCGTGAAACGGCATTACAAAGGGCGTGTTGTTTCCGGTTCAGGAAGACCCGGAATGATAGGGCGCCGCCCCCGTCTGTCAACCGAAAGGGAATTTGGATGTGAACAACTGGTCATTTTTTAACCTGCCATACCTGTCCCGGCAGTGCGTGCTCTGCGGCGATCCCGCCGACGGCACGCTCTTTTGTCCCGGCTGCCGGGAAGATCTCCGCCACCCCGGCACCCTGTGCCGACGCTGCGCCCTGCCACTGGCGCTGCCGCCCGGCGACGAGGACGGGCGGCTCTGTGGCCACTGCCAGGCCCGGCCACCCCACTACGACGCCGCCCACGCCCTGTTCCCCTACCGCTGGCCGCTGGATCGCCTCATCACCCGCATGAAGTTCGGCGGCCGGCTGTCCCTCGCCCGTGATCTCGGCACCCTCCTCGGCCAGCGCCTGGGAGACACGGTGGAGGCACTGGTGCCGGTGCCGGCCCATCCCGCCCGGCGACGCGAGCGCGGCTACAACCAGGCGGAGATCCTCGCCCGCCATGCCGCCCGCGCCGCCGGCCTTCCCCTGTGGCACCGCGTGGTGGTACGCCGGCGGGCCACCCCGGCGCAAACCGCGTTGACCGCCGCCGCGCGCCGGCGCAACCTGCGCGGTGCCTTTGCCGTGGCGGAGGGAAAGGCGGGGGAGATACGCGGCCTGCACCTCGCCATCGTCGACGACGTCATGACCACCGGCAGCACGGTGAACGAGCTCGCGCGTGTGCTGCGCCAGGCCGGCGCCGACCGCGTCGAGGTGTGGGTGATAGCACGCGCGCCGCACCCGGGACGGGGATGATCAGGAGAAAGGGAAAACAGACGCCACGGCACGCGCCGCGGTGATCAGAAGTTCATGTAGAAATCCACGAAGGCGCCGCTGTGCTCGTAGATGAAGTCGCCCTGCCCCGCGTTGTCCAGGCGGATCTCCTGGCGACGCCAGCCGCCCTCGATCCCCAGGCCGTTGTCCAGCGAATACTGGATGCGCGCGCGGTAGTCGGTGAGCAGGCTGCCGGTATCGTAACTGCCGTAGCTGCCCTCGATACCGGCCTTGAGGCCCTCGAAGGGCAGGTCGAACAGGGCGGTGGCGTAGATCATGGGAATGGCGGCGCGGAAGTTGCGCAGCGCAAGGGCGTCGTCCTCGCCGTTGCCCATCAGCTGACCGTCGAAGACGCGAATATTGAGCCCCAGGTCGACATTGACGCCCCGCGACCAGACCGGGTAGGCGATGGCGGCATCGTAGGCATTGATCAGGCTGCGGTTCTGGAAGGATCCATCCTCGCCGTAGGCGAGACTGATGTCCCCGTCGGGGGTGTCGGTGAAACGCTGGTGCTGAAAACGGAAGGTGAGCTGGCCGGTGGGATCACCGGTGAGATAGTCCACCGCCGCGGGCTCGCCGGCCGCATGGGCGCCCGTGGCGAAGACCACGCCCGCGACCAGGTACAGCAATGTGACCAGCAATTTGTTCATCTTCGCTACCCGCGTTTTTCGTCCTGTAAAACCGGTTGCTACCGCCGGCATGCGTGGTTCCCTCATGGTTCCGTCTGGCATGCCCCAAAGCCCCCGCCCGCGGCGGGGTTATTACAGGCTGTTACTTTATAGATTATAACCCCCAATGTAACCTGCCGCACCGTGATTCCGGTCACGAGTCCTGCCCATGGGCAATCCACCGGCGGCGAAGGTACCCGGGACCGTCATGCGGGAGATCCAAAGCGTAGCGCAAAACCGCCGCGACTCAAGCCGGTTCCACAACTGGATTGGTCGGCAGACCGGCAGGGCCCGGCCTCAGCCGGCGCCACCCAGGGCACGCAGGCGGGTCTTCACGTACTGGCGCAACGCCGCGTCAAGGCGCGGCAGGCGTCCGGCCTGGGCGTAGGCCAGACGCGCCTCGGCCGGCTTGCCAAGGGATTCCAGCGACACGCCGAGGCCCACCCACCACACGGCGACATCACCGCGTAGCTTGACCAGGTCGCGGTAGAGGCCCGCGGCGGCGCGATGGTCGCCCTGGCGCTGGTAGAGGGCGGCGAGCAGGGCGTGATATTCGGGATCCTGCGCCATGGGCGGCAGGGCGCTGCGCAGGATGTGGATGGCGGTGGGCACGGCATTCTGCTCCACCAGCAGCCGGGCGTAGAGCTTGGCGAAACGGGCGTTGCGCGGCGCCAGCCCCAGTCCCTCGCGCAGCAACTCGCCCGCCTCGGCCAGCTCGCCGCGGCGCAGCAGTTGTCCCACCAGCATCTCGCGTGCCTGGGCATGACCGGCATCGGCGGCCAGCGCGCGGCGCAGGGCCTGCTCGGCCTCCGCATGGCGCTCGGCAAGGAGATAGTCGTAACCCTGTTGGTAGAAACGCGCCGCCTGCTCCGCCGCGCTCGGGGGTCGCGCCTGCTTGACAATGCGGACCTCGCCCGCCGGAGGCGCGGCGGGGACCGCCACCACCTGCTTCGGCGGCGTGGCCACCCGCCGGGACCCGGCCGGCGCCGC
>JALTLF010000044.1 GCA_027005735.1 Chromatiales bacterium
CTCAACCTGATCACCACGGCGCCGACGGTCATCTACGAGGTGCTGGATACGCGCGGCAACATCATCCACGTGGACAACCCGGCGAAACTGCCCGATCCCAGCCATATCGAGGAGATCCGCGAACCCATCATCACGGCTCATATCCTCGTACCCCAGGAATACGTCGGTAACGTGATCACCCTGTGCATCGAAAAACGCGGCGTGCAGACCCAGATGCAGTATCTCGGCAACCAGGTGTCGCTGACCTACGAGCTGCCCATGAACGAGATCGTCATGGACTTTTTCGATCGCCTGAAGTCCGTCAGCCGCGGGTATGCCTCGCTGGACTATGAATTCACCCGCTTCCAGGCCGCCGATCTGATCAAGCTCGATATCCTCATCAATGGCGAGACCGTCGATGCCCTGTCGGTGATCGTGCACCGCGATCAGTCCGCCTACCGCGGGCGTGAACTGGTGGAACGCATGAAGGACATCATCCCGCGCCAGATGTTCGAGGTGGCAATTCAGGCGGCGATAGGTTCGAAGATCATCGCGCGCACCAATGTCAAGGCCCTGCGCAAGAATGTTACGGCCAAGTGCTATGGCGGGGACATTACGCGTAAACGCAAACTACTGGAAAAACAGAAGGCAGGTAAACGCCGCATGAAACAGGTGGGCAAGGTCGAGATCCCGCAGGAGGCCTTTCTTGCCGTGCTCCATGTCGGAAAGGATAAATAACAATGAACTTCGAATTCTGGCCCATATTCTATTTCCTTATCGTGCTGACCGGGGCCATCTGGCTGGCCGATATCCTGTATTTTCGCAAGCGCCGCATGGCCAGCGGCGGGGCGGAGGCGGCAGAGAACGAACCCATCGTGGTCGAGTATGCCCGCTTCCTGTTCCCGGTGCTGGTGGTGGTATTTCTGATCCGGGGCTTTCTGGTCGAGCCCTTCCGCATTCCCTCGGACTCCATGTTGCCGACACTGGAAAATGGCGACTTCATCCTCGTCAACCGCTTTGCCTACGGGTTGCGTATCCCCATGTTCGACTACAAGATCCTCGACCTGGGACGTCCACGGCGGGGAGACATTATTGTCTTTCATTATCCGAAGGACCCTTCACAAAACTATATCAAGCGGGTCATCGGGCTGCCGGGGGATCAGATCACCTATCGCAACAAAATGGTCTATATAAATGGGAAGCCCATGCCGCTGGAAGAGACCGGCAGTCCGGGGGGCTCGGCCTTTGGCTACAGAACCTACCTGGAGGACCTTGAGACGGTGCGTCATCGCATACAGCTCGATGATGGTCAGAATTCGAGGAGGTTTGATGGGGTAAGCTGGACGGTGCCGGAGAATGCGTATTTCGTCATGGGGGACAACCGTGACAACAGCAACGACAGCCGTTTCTGGGGTTACGTGCCCGACGAGAACCTGGTGGGCAGGGCGTTTTTCATCTGGTTCAACCTCAACTGGAAGTGGGACCGGCTGGGGAGCATCTCGGATCTGGATTGAAGACGTGTTCCGAATACCCGATCACCCGGGAATAACCGGCTTGCCTGAGCGGCCGGGCTCTCTCCGTGGCGAGAGGTGGATGTCTGTAAACCGTAGTGGAATTCGGAATACGTGTTAGTGGAAAGATAAGGAGCGAAACATGCGTTCGATAAAAAGACAGGAAGGAATGACCGCCATCGGCTGGCTGCTGGTGATCCTGCTGGTATTCGTGATCGCCATGTTTTTCATGAAGCTGATACCTATCTATCTCGAGGGATTCAACGTCGGTTCGGTGATCAGCGGGCTGGCGGACGATCCGACGCTGAGCGGCAAGAATGCCGCGGAGATCCGTAAGGTCATCCTGCGTCGCTTCGACGTCAACATGGTCACCTCGGTGGACAGCAGTGATATCTATATCGCCAGGCAGGGTGGGCAGTACGTCATCGAGGTGGAATACGAGGTACGCAAGAATCTCATAGGCAATCTCGATATCGTCGCATCGTTTCACAAGGAGGCTAGCCTGCCTGTGCTGCGCTGATGCCGGATTATCGTACACTCTATACGCTGCTGGGACATGATTTCCGCGACGAGGCGCTGCCCCGGCAGGCCCTCACGCATCGCAGTTTTTCCCGGCACAACAACGAGCGGCTGGAGTTCCTCGGTGACGCGATTCTCGGTTTTCATGTGGCGCGGGAACTCTACCAGCGCTTTCCCGCGGCCAGTGAGGGAGAACTCAGCCGCATGCGCGCCAGCCTCGTCAACGGCGAACAACTGGCGGCGCTGGCCGAGAAACTCGAACTCGGCAAGTGGCTGCAACTCGGCCCCGGCGAGTTGAAGAGCGGCGGTCGCCGCCGTACTTCCATCCTCGCGGATGCCTTCGAGGCCGTCATCGGCGCCATCTACCTCGATGGCGGTATCGAGGCTGCCTGCCGCTTCATCGACCGGCAGTACCAGGACCTGTTTGCCGGGGAGGGTCTTGGGGTAGTGCGCAAGGATCCCAAGACCAGCCTGCAGGAGTACCTGCAGTCCCGCGCCATGGAGCTGCCCGAGTACGAGGTCGTCGATATTGGCGGCAAGGAGCACGATCAGGTGTTTCATGTGCGTTGCCAGGTACATGACAAGGCCGGCGCCATCGAGGCCATGGGCGAAGGGCGCAGTCGCAAGAAGGCGGAACAGTCGGCGGCTTCCCGGATGCTGGAGAAACTGGGGCAGGTCGATGGCTGAGAGTGCCTTTCGCTGCGGCTACATCGGCCTGGTGGGTCGGCCCAACGTGGGCAAGTCCACCCTCCTCAACCGCATGGTGGGGCAGAAGATCAGCATTACCTCGCGCAAGCCGCAGACCACGCGCCACCGCATCCTCGGCATTCACACCACGGATTCGGCGCAGATGATTTTCGTCGATACCCCGGGACTGCACCGCGCGGAGAAGAACCGGATGAACCGCTACATGAACCGGGCGGCACTGACCACCATTCAGGATGTCGATCTCATCCTCTTCATGATCGATGCCGGCAAGTGGACCGCCGAGGATGAGACGGTGCTCGATTACCTGCGCCGCAGCGGGCGCCCCGTGATCCTGGTCATCAACAAGGTAGACCGCAGCAGGGACAAGTCCCAGCTGTTGCCTTTCATCAGTGAGGTGAGTGGAAAGTACGAGTTTGCCGAGGTCATTCCCATCTCCGCGCGCAAGGGCGACAACCTCGATACGCTGGAGGCCGCCGTCACCCGCATGCTTCCGGTTTCGCCACCCGTCTATGATCCGGAACAGGTCACGGACCGATCCATGCGCTTCATTGCCGCCGAGTCCATCCGCGAGAAACTCATGCGCGGGCTGGGTCAGGAGGTGCCCTACCAGTTAACGGTGGAGATCGAACGCTACCGCGAAGAAAACGGACGTATCCAGATCAATGCCGTGGTATGGGTGGAACGCGAGAACCAGAAGGGTATCGTCATCGGCAGGCAGGGCAGCCGTCTCAAGGAAGCGGGTAGCCAGGCGCGCAAGGAGCTGGAGAACATCACCGGCAAGAAGGTCAATCTCGAACTGTGGGTCAAGGTGCGCAGCGGCTGGCTGGACGACGAGCGCAGCCTGCGCAGCCTGGGCTATGCCGATGACGAGTTCTGAGCAGGCCCGGCGTCGCAGACTGGTACCGGCCTTCGTTCTGCATACGCGCCCCTACCGCAACACCAGCCTGATCCTCGACGTCTTTACCGAAGCGCATGGCCGCGCCGGCATCGTCGCGCGAGGCGCGCGAGCCGGCAAGCGCGCGCGCAGTGGTCTCCTGCAGGCTTTTCAGCCCCTGTTGCTGTCCTGGAGCGGGCGCGGCGAGCTGGGGACGCTCACCGGTGTCGAGGCGGCGGGCCGGGCGCTGGTGCCGAAGGGTCGCCGACTCTATTCCGGCCTGTATATCAACGAACTGGTGGTGCGTTTCCTCCACCGTGACGATCCCCACCCGGAACTGTTTGCCCACTATCGCGAGGCCCTGCGCGCGCTGGCCGGCGACGAGGACGAGGAGATCGCCATCCGCCGATTCGAGGTCCAGCTGTTGCAGGAGATGGGCTACGGACTTATAGTCGATCACGAGGCCCGAAGCGGCGAGGCCATCGAGGCCGACAGGCGCTATGCCTATCAGCTGGAGGCGGGACCGGTATACCTGCGCGACGGTGATGCCCAGGCCGACAATGTCACGGTGGTCTCCGGCGCCACGCTGCTGGCCTTGCGTGACGGCCGCCTCGAGGGTGAACAGGTGCGGCGCGAGGCGCGGCGCCTGTTGCGTCAGCTCATTGCCCACCATCTCGGCGGCAGGCCGGTACAGTCGCGCCTGTTGTTTACCGCCGCCAGTTACACCGAATAAACAGGAACTACAGTTATGCAAGGCAAGGATCCCATTCTGCTGGGTGTCAATATCGATCACGTGGCGACTCTCCGTCAGGCACGCGGCACGCGCTACCCGGAACCCCTGCAGGCGGCCCTCATCGCCGAGCAGGCGGGCGCCGATGCCATTACCCTGCACCTGCGCGAGGATCGCCGCCATATCCAGGATCGCGACGTGCGCCTGCTGGCCGAATGCCTGCAGACGCGCATGAACCTGGAGATGGCCGTCACGGAGGAAATGCTCGCCGTTGCGGAATCCATCCGGCCACACGATTGTTGCCTGGTGCCGGAACGGCGCGAGGAACTCACCACCGAGGGTGGGCTCGATGTCGCCGGGCAACGGTCCCGCATGCGGGAGGCCTGCGCACGCCTGGCCGATGCCGGCGTGCGCGTATCCCTGTTCATCGACGCCGAGACCGCGCAACTGGACGCTGCCCGCGAGTGTGGCGCGCCGGTGGTGGAGATCCATACCGGCCACTACGCTGATGCCGCCACGGACGCGGAACGCGAGGCCGAACTGGCCCGTATCCGCAGGGCAGTGGAACATGGGCGCAGCCTGGGCCTGCAGGTCAATGCCGGTCACGGGCTGGACTATCACAATGTCTCCGCGGTGGCGGGCATCGACGGGATCCGCGAACTCAATATCGGCCACGCCATCGTCGCGCGCGCCGTCTTTACCGGGCTCGAGGAGGCGGTGCGGGAAATGCGCCGCCTGATGCACGAGGCACGCACATGAATATCCACGGCATCGGTGCGGACATCGTCGAGATCGGGCGCATGGCGCGCAACCTCGAGCGTTTCGGCGAGCGTTTCGCGCGGCGCATTCTTGCCGCCAGCGAACTGGAGGCTTACGCGCGCAGCCCGCGTAAGGCGGCCTACCTGGCGCGGCGCTTCGCGGCCAAGGAGGCCGCCGTCAAGGCGCTGGGCACGGGCTTCCGCGACGGGCTCTCGCTGCGCCACATTGCGGTGGAACACGATGCCGCAGGTCGCCCCCTGCTGAGTTTCAGCGGGCGTGCACGGGTGCTGGTCGAGGAACGGGGGATCGCCGGGAGTTTCATCAGCCTCGCCGATGAACGGGAAAACGCGCTGGCCTTCGTCACCCTGGTGACGAAGGGCGACTGAACAGGCGCTGCCATTACCCGCTCACCGGAGGATCAGGGGAACGTCTCGGCTACCTGTCGGCCCGGCGGGCGGTTACGACCAGGGTGTGGCAAGCATCTCCTCGGCCTTGTCCTTCAGGCTGGCAAAGGCCGCCTCCAGCGTCTTCAGTTCCTCGGCGATGATCTCGCGCGCCAGTTCCCCCTTGATGGCCTCTTCGAGTACCCGGGCCGCGTGGTTGAGTTGCGGCACGCCGCAGTACGCGGTGGAGCCGTAGATCTTGTGCGCATTGTCCCACAATGCCTGGTGGTCACCGGCATCGAGGGCGCTGCGCAGGGCGGCAAGCAGCGCCGGTGTCTCCTTCAGCAGCATGCCGAGCAGCTCGCGCGCCAGGGACTCGCTGCCGCCGGCCTGCTGAAGAGACAGTTCCCTGTCGAAGATTGCATGCATGGCCATGGTTCCCGTCGAGCCTACCAGCATACCCCAAAACGGCACGGCCCGCGAGCCGGACGCGCGGGGTATGGGTGGATGGAAACACCTGATATAATTGAAAAATCATGGACTATCCCACCATCGAACAGTTCGTCGGCAACACCCCCCTGGTGCGCCTGCAACGCCTGCCGGGCGAGACCTCCAATACCCTGCTGGTCAAACTGGAAGGCAACAATCCCGCCGGTTCGGTCAAGGACCGCCCGGCCATGAGCATGATCCAGCATGCCGAGGCACGTGGCGAGATCAGCCCCGGCGATACGCTCATCGAGGCCACCAGCGGCAATACCGGTATCGCGCTGGCCATGGCCGCCGCCATCAAGGGCTACCGCATGGTGCTCATCATGCCGGAGAACATGAGTCTCGAACGCCGCGCGGTGATGAAGGCCTTTGGCGCCGAGATCATTCTCGTCAGCCGTGAAGAGAGCATGGAAGGCGCGCGCGATCTCGCCCAGGCCATGCAGGAACGCGGCGAGGGCATCGTGCTCGATCAGTTCTCCAACCCCGACAACCCGGATGCCCACTACACCGGTACGGGTCCCGAGATCTGGCGCGACACGGGTGGCGAGGTGACCCACTTCGTCAGCGCCATGGGCACCACCGGCACCATCATGGGGACCTCGCGTTACCTCAAGGAGCAGAACAGCGCCATCGAGATCGTCGGCGTGCAGCCGGAAGAGGGCGCCAGTATCCCGGGGATCCGACGCTGGCCGCCCGAGTATCTGCCTTCCATCTTCGACAGCTCGCGCGTGGATCGCATCATCGATATCGACCAGGCGGCCGCCGAGGAGACCACGCGGCAACTGGCCGCGCGCGAAGGGATATTCTGCGGCATCTCATCCGGCGGCGCTGTGGCCGCGGCCCTGAAACTGTCAGCACAGGTGGAAGACGCCGTCATCGTCGCCATCATCTGCGACCGCGGGGATCGTTATCTTTCCACTGGCGTGTTCCCCGCCGAATAGCCTGCAAGGGATGATGCCCATGAATGTCTTCGTCTTCGACATCGAAACCATTCCCGACATCGAGGGGGGGCGGCGTCTGTATGGACTCGAGGATCTCTCCGACAGGGAAGTGGCCAACAT
>JALTLF010000045.1 GCA_027005735.1 Chromatiales bacterium
TGCTCCTGTCGCCATACTCGGCGTGCAACTCGCCCGCCATGACGTTGCGACGGAAATCATTGGGAAAGGCGATGCCGTTTTCGCGCAAGGCGGCAAGCTTCTGGCGCCGCTCGGCGATGAGTCGGTTTTCGTCCTGCGGCGGCCTGTTGTTGCCGTTGTTGCCTTTTTCGTCAGTCATGTTTTTTCACTATAAAAAATTGATCTTTAACCACAGAGGTCACAGAGAACACGGAGAAAATCCCTTTTGCCGTGAACCTGTGACATCTGAGACGTCTGTCTGAATTTGCTTTCCCCGGGCCTTACTAAAAACCAAGTCTCTTACCACAGAGAGCACAGAGGACACAGAGAAAATCTTTTTGTTGCCGTCAATTCGTAACGTGTGAAGCGCCTGCCTGAATTCGCTTTTCCTGTGTTTTCGAAAAAATCAAATCTCTTACCACAGAGGGCACGGAAACGCCCTGAATTTTTATAACCACCTCTACTTCAAATGGATAAAACAGGGAACTAATACGCGCATGATCCTGCAATTGTTTTCCTCTGTGCCCTCGGTGGTTTATTTACTCACAAACCGCTCTTCAGGCTGGCTTCGATGAACGGGTCGAGGTCGCCATCGAGCACGGCCTGGGTGTTGCTGCTCTCCACGCCGGTGCGCAGGTCCTTGATGCGCGACTGGTCGAGCACGTAGGAGCGGATCTGGCTTCCCCAGCCGATGTCGGACTTGGAGTCTTCCAGCGCCTGTTTCTCGGCATTGCGCTTCTGCAATTCCAGCTCGAAGAGCTTGGCCTTGAGCTGGTTCATGGCATGGGCCTTGTTCTGGTGCTGCGAGCGTTCGCTCTGGCACTGGGCCACCACGCCCGTGGGGATATGCGTGATGCGCACTGCCGAGTCGGTGCGGTTGACGTGCTGGCCGCCGGCGCCGCTGGCGCGATAGGTGTCGATGCGCAGGTCCGCCGGGTTGATGTCGATATCGATGGTGTCATCCACTTCCGGGTAGACGAACACCGAGGCAAAGGAGGTATGTCGCCGGTTACCCGAATCGAAGGGCGACTTGCGTACCAGGCGGTGCACGCCGGTCTCGGTGCGCAGCCAGCCGTAGGCGTAGTCGCCGCTGAACTTCGCCGTGGCGCTCTTGATGCCCGCCACTTCACCCTCGGAGACCTCGATCAGCTCCACCTTGAAGCCGTGCTTCTCCCCCCAGCGCAGGTACATGCGCAACAGCATGTTGGCCCAGTCCTGCGCCTCGGTGCCGCCGGAACCCGCCTGGATGTCGATGAAGGCATTGTTGGCGTCCATCTCGCCGGAGAACATGCGGCGGAATTCCAGCGCGCCGAGTTCCCGCGCCAGGCCTGCGAGATCCGTTTCCACGGCGGCGATGGTGTCGGCATCGTCTTCCTCCACCGCCATGTCGAGTAACTCGGCGGCATCGTTCAGCCCCTCGTCGAGGCGGTCGATGACGCCCACCACGTCTTCGAGGCGCGCGCGTTCGCGTCCCAGTTCCTGGGCGCGTTCGGGATCGTCCCAGACGGCGGGATCTTCCAGCTCGCGGACGACCTCGATCAGGCGTTCGTGCTTGTGATCATAGTCAAAGATACCCCCTGAGGGCGTCGGTGCGCGCCTTCATGTCTTCGATCTGGCTCCGGATGGCATTGACTTCGACCATGGTGACTCTCTTCCCCCAGGTTGCAAAGCGCGTGATCATACTACAGGTGCCATGTGTTCCACCATGAGCTGCACGCTGCGCCGCCCCATGTATTCGTTGACGTCCAGGCGGTAGGCCAGGTGGACAAACGGGCCGAGGGTCTCGCGCATCTCCGCCAGCGGTTCCTGGTTGAAGGCGATGGCGTCCAGGCTGGCGCCGCCGCCCTCGGGGCTGACCGTCATCTTCACGTGCCGCTCCCCCACCACGCGCCAGTCGACCACCATGAAGACGCCGTCGAAGACCGGCTCGGGAAAGCCCTGTCCCCACGGCCCGGCGTAGCGGATGGCCTCGGCCAGTTCGAGACGCATGTCCGCCTCCTCCAGCGGGCCGTCGCTAAGGATGACACCCTCCAGGTCGTCGGCGCTCAGTACCCGGCGCACTTCGGCATCGAAGGCCGCCTCGAAGTCTGCCAGCCGCTCGCGTCGCAGGCTGAGCCCCGCCGCCATGGCATGCCCGCCGAAACGGGAGATGAGGCCGGGATGGTGCGCCGCCACGGCGTCCAGGGCGTCGCGGATGTGCAGACCGGGAATGGAGCGCGCCGAGCCCTTGACGTGCTTTTCGTCCTCGGGGGCAAAGGCGATCACCGGACGGTGGAAACGCTCCTTGATGCGCGAGGCGACGATGCCCACCACGCCGGGATGCCAGTCCGCATCGAACAGGCACAGCCCCCACGGCATCTCCGCCGTCTCTTCCAGCAGGTGGGTATCCAGTTGCGCCAGCGCCTCGTCCTGCATGCGGGCCTCGATGTCGCGCCGCTCGCGGTTGAGGGCGTCGAGGCGACTGGCGAGCTGGATGGCCCGCGCCGGCTCGTCGGCCAGCAGGCACTCGATACCGATGGTCATGTCCTCGAGGCGCCCGGCGGCGTTGAGCCGCGGCCCGGCGGCGAAGCCGAGATCGCTGGCGACGCAGCGGGCGGGCTCGCGCTTGCCGGCGCGCAACAGGGCGAGGATGCCGGGGCAGGCGCGGCCGGCGCGGATGCGCTTGAGGCCCTGTTCCACGAGAATACGGTTGTTGGCATCCAGCGGCACCACGTCGGCCACCGTGCCCAGCGCCACCAGATCCAGCCACTGGCCCAGGTTGGGCTCCGGCCTGCCCGTTTGCGCGAACCAGCCGCGTGCGCGCAGATGCGCGCGCAGGGCGCTGAGGAGATAAAAGGCCACGCCCACGCCGGCGAGGTTGCGGGAGGGAAAGCCACAGCCCGGCTGGTTGGGATTGACGATGGCGTCGGCGGCGGGCAGCGTCTCGCCGGGCAGGTGGTGATCGGTAATGAGCACCTTCATGCCCGCCTCCTGCGCCGCCGCCACCCCGGCGAGGCTGGAGATCCCGTTGTCCACGGTGATGAGCAGGCGGGGTCGATCCACGGCCACCTCGGCGACGATCTCGGGGCTCAGACCGTAGCCGTAGCGAAAGCGATCCGGCACGCGGTAGCTCACGTCCGCAAGGCCCATGGCCCGCAGGCCGCGCATGAGCAGGGCGCAACTGGTGGCACCGTCGGCGTCGTAGTCCCCCACGATGACCACGCGCTGGCCCTCCTCCAGGGCGGTCTCCAGCAGATCCACGGCCTTGTCCAGGCCCTTGAGGTCATGCGGCGAGGCCAGCGCCTCGAGGCCCGGTGTCAGGGCCGCGTCGGGCGTGGTCGCCCGCGCGGCATAGACGCGCGCCAGCACGGGCGGCAGCGCGGCATCGCCACGGGACAGCGCCCCGACGAGGGCGGGATCCGGCGGCGGACGGCGCTGGATGCGGCGCACCTTCATGTGCCCAACCAGTGCTCGATGGGACGGCGCCGCGGCCACAGCCGGTGCAGCCCCCGCCGCTTGCCTGCCACGTGCAAGGCACGGCCGTCGCCGGGCAGGATCGTCAGGCGCGCGCCCTGCCCGGCCAGCGGCACCAGCCAGCGGGACTGCGCCTCGGCCACCGCTTCCAGCCACGCGACAGGATCGCCCCGTGGCGCCGCCCGCGCGCAGGCATCACCGACCAGGAGCAAGCGTTTTCCACTGATCGCCGCGTCGGCCAGGAGATCGGCGGACGGGGCGCAGGGGATGGCGTGATAGTCCGCCAGCGCCCGCAGCAACTCTCCCTCGCCATGAATGCCGTCCCAGCGGGCCGTGCCACGCGGCGGCAGCGCCCCGCCACCCCAGAACCAGATGCTGTTGACTGCCGGGCGACCCTCAGCCTCGCGTTGCCGGTTGACGGGATGATCATGGAGCAACATCTGCGCCTCGTTGAGGGCCCGTTGCCAGTAAGCCGCGTCCCCGCCACGCGGCAGGTGCGGCCGGATCCCCTGCCCCATCACCGAAGCGGGCGGGGTGGTTTCCACGGCGGCGGGTTCATCCAGGCGGAGGAACCAGCGGTTGGGCGAGCGGGCCTCGAGGGACCAGCCGTCGGCGGCAAAATGCGCGTTGAGGGTCTCGCGCAGCGAGGTGCTCTCGGCCATGTTGAGCGGGGGCTCATCCGCCACCATCACCAGGTCGTCGCGGTCGGGCACGAGACAGACGGGATCGGCGCGCAGCCACTGCCCCTCGCCCACATCGAAGCCCTCGGCGCGCGCGGTGAGCGCCGCCACCGGCGGCGGCGCCACCTCGATGCCGAAGAGCCGGAACAGGTCGGCATCGACGTCGCCCGTGCCCCAGTCCGTCAGCACGGCACGGGAGAGCAACGAGGCCAACGGTTTCAGATCGGGGCGCTCGCGCGACGGGACTTTTTCAAGGAGTGGCTGGGGCGCCAGCAGGCCGGGAAGGAACAGGGTGACATCAGACGAGGGCGACATGGCGGGATTATATCAGTCTCGAACCGGTGGCGAGGGGCGAGGGGCGAGGGAGACACTATATACCTGTTCCGGAATCCAGATCACTTCGGGGGATTCAGGCGCCGGTTGGTCGGTACGCCGCCCGACGTGTCCCGCCATGACATGCGGTAAATACGTCCCTGTACGCTCGACAGCCGCATCCCTGCGGCTGACGGTCATGTCGGGGCACGCCGGACGACGTAGTCAGCATAGAGAGTGATCAATATTTCGGAACAGATATATACACTGGCGAAGCCTGGCCGTTCCCCTTGCCCTTCCTTGTGGCGTGCGTCAGCCCTGAAGGGCGACTCGCGAAGCGTCGGAGCCCGGAAGGGCTGAGCACGACACAAGCCTGTCACGCAGAACAATTGATCAGGGGTCGGTATCGGATACCGAACTTCCTCAACCTGCCCTCGCCAGTGCTTTTACGCCATGTTGTCGAGGATGGCCGCCTTCACCGCGTCGAGGGTGGCGTCGATGGTGATGGGCGGCGCGGAACTCTGCCTGATGGCGGTATCGGGATCCTTGAGGCCGTGACCGGTGAGGGTACAGACGATCTTGCTGCCCTCGGGGATCTTGCCGGCCTCGATGTCGCGCAGGGCGCCGGCCAGGGAGGTGGCCGAGGCCGGTTCACAGAACACGCCCTCGTTCTCGGCGAGCAGTTTCTGCGCCGCGAGGATCTCCTCGTCGCTGCACTCGTCGAACCAGCCGTCGGATTCCTTCTGCACCACCCAGGCCTTGTCCCAGCTCTGCGGGTGACCGATGCGGATGGCGGTGGCCACGGTCTCGGGGTTGTCCACCATTTCGCCGCGCATGAAGGGTGCCGCGCCGCTGGCCTGGTAACCCACCATGCGCGGGCGCTTGCTGACGATGCCGTCGTTGAAGTATTCGCTGTAACCCATCCAGTGCGCGGTGATGTTGCCCGCGTTACCCACCGGGATGCAGTGAAAGTCCGGCGCCGCGCCCAGTTCCTCGACGATCTCGAAGGCCGCCGTCTTCTGGCCCTGCAGGCGGAAGGGATTGATGGAATTGACGATGGTCACCGGGGCTTCGCCGGCGACATCCTTGACCAGCTGCATGCCGGCGTCGAAGTTGCCCTTGATCTGGATGACCACCGCGCCGTGCATCATGGCCTGGGCCAGCTTGCCCAGCGCGATCTTGCCGTCGGGGATCAACACGAAGGCGGTGATGCCCGCGCGCGCGGCATAGGCAGCGGCGGCCGCCGAGGTATTGCCGGTGGAGGCGCAGATGATGGCCTTGCTGCCCTCTTCCACGGCCTTGGTCACGGCCATGGTCATGCCGCGGTCCTTGAAGGAACCGGTGGGGTTGAGGCCCTCGTACTTGACGTAGATGTCCACGTCCTTGCCGATCTGATCCGGGATGTTGTGCAGGCGGATCAGCGGCGTATTGCCTTCGCCCAGGCCGATGATGCGCGTGTCGTCGTGGACCGGCAGGCGGTCGCGGTACTTGTCGATCAGTCCGGTATAACGGGGCCGAAAGGGCATGGTGCAATTCCTCGATTCAAATGTCGCAGTATGTTCAATGGGCGTCCAGCGTTTCCATGCGGATACGCGTAATGTCGCCCTCGATGACGTCCAGCGCCTCGATGGCGGCGATGGCGTCGTTCATGTTCTGTTCGCGCACCCGGTGGGTGAGCATGATAATGGTGGCCTGGGCGCTCTCGGGCTGCGGCTCTTTCTGGATGATGGCCTCGATACTGATCCCCTGCTCGCCGAGGATGCGCGTCACCTCAGCGAGCACGCCGGGGCGGTCCTGGGCGTGCATGCGCAGGTAACAGGCGGTCTCCACCTCCTCCATGGACAGCACCGGCAGGTCGGAGAGGGCATCGGGCTGGAAGGCCAGGTGCGGTACGCGGTTCTCCGGATCGGCGGTGAGGGCGCGCACCACGTCCACCACGTCGGCCACCACCGCCGAGGCCGTGGGCGCGGCACCGGCGCCGGCACCATAATATAAGGTAGGCCCGACGGCATCCCCGAGCACCAGCACGGCGTTCATGACGCCATCGACGTTGGCGATGAGGCGGCGCTCGGGAATGAGGGTGGGGTGCACGCGCAGCTCGAAGCCGTGGTCGGTGCGCCGCGTGAGACCGAGATGCTTGATGCGGTAGCCCAGTTCCTCCGCGTAGGCCACGTCCTCGCGCGTGATGCGCGTAATGCCCTCGGTATAGGCCGCCTCGAACTGCAGCGGCACGCCGAAGGCGATGGAGGCGAGGATAGTCAGTTTGTGGGCCGCGTCGATGCCTTCCACGTCGAAGGTGGGATCGGCCTCGGCATAGCCCAGCGCCTGGGCCTCCCTGAGCACGTCGTCGAAGTCGCGGCCCTTGTCGCGCATCTCGGTGAGGATGAAGTTGCCGGTACCGTTGATGATGCCGGCCAGCCACTGGATGCGGTTGCCGGCGAGACCCTCGCGAATGGCCTTGATGATGGGGATGCCGCCGGCCACCGCCGCCTCGAAGGCCACCATGACGCCCTTCTCCTGCGCCG
>JALTLF010000046.1 GCA_027005735.1 Chromatiales bacterium
CCGAGCAGTAGCCCGGTGTTGAGATCGACGACGCCGGCGGCGAGGGCATCGTCTACCTCATCGACCACGGTCTTGCAGATTTCGTTGATGCTGGACATTGACTTCTCTCCTTAAAGTAACTTGCAGATAACGAGCTGGTGGGCGCCAACCATCCGGGTTTCTCGAAACCGTTTCAGGCCTCGATTACCAGTGCGCCGATTTCCTCGGCGGTCTTGCGCGCGTGGGCAAGCGGCATGCCCAGGTTGGCTTCCGCGCGCGTAAAAACGGTCAGTAGCAGGCTGTCGCCTGCATGCATGATGAAGATGTTGCCGGCATCGCTCTCCACCATGACATTGCGTGGCGTGCCGTCGTTGGTCTCGCGCATGAGATTGTCGGCCAGCGCCAGCAGGGCGCTGCTCATGGCGGCGAAGCGGTGGCGATCCAGCTCGGGCCTGAGGCGATCCGCCCAGGCGATGCCATCGGCACCGCTGACCATGGCGCCGACGATGTCGCCACAGTCCTCGATGAGTTCGTCGAGCATGTTGTTGAGCCCGGCCTGGATGACCCGCGAGATCTCCGGGTCGTGTTCCGCGCTGTCGTGCGAAACCTTGTCGATAACCTGTGAAAGCTGATCCATGTCTATTCCCCTGGCAGGTCCTGGTAGTCGAGTACGGCGAGCAGTGCGCCGATGAGAATACGGATGTCTTCCGGCTCGCGACCGTCGATCTCGATGACGGGATAGATCTGACCCCGTTCCATCAGGCGGTCCTGGAAGTCCTCCAGGCGCGCGTGATCATTGATGCCGCGGCGCGTGATGCCGATGACCACGCCGGTCTCCTCGATGAAATCGGCAAAGGCATCGAGATAGAAGTCCATCTGCGCCACCGGGTCCGGGTGGTCGTTGTTGATCAGCAGGACGAGGCCCAGTCCGCCGCGCGTGAGGATCTCCCACATGAACTGGAAGCGTTCCTGGCCGGGCGTGCCGTAGAGGTGGATACGCTGCTCGTCGAGCTGGATATAGCTGTAGTCCATCGCCACGGTGGTCGTTGCCTTGAGCTGGCGCTCGGCGCCGGTGCATACCACGTCGGTGCTCACCGGCGGCGCGTCGCTGATGGCGGCAATGGCGGAGGTCTTGCCCGCGCCCACCGGTCCGGTGAAGATGATCTTGTCGGTCTCGAGCTGCATCATGGTTCTGTCAATCTATACCGAGGCGTTTTGCCAACTTGTGTAACAGGTTGCGGCGGTTCTCGTCCGGGCGGCCGCGCTTTTTCACGGCTGGTTTCGCGGCGCCCTTGTCCACCAGTCCCAGTGCGCTGACAGCGTTGTAGAAGGCGGCCACCACGTCGAAGGGGATATGCGTCTCGGCGGCGAGGGCCCTGAGGCTGGTGGCGCGCCGCGCGAGGATGGCGGCGAGCTTGAAATAGGCCTGCTTGAAGCCGCGCCGCGGGAAATTGGGCCAGGCCTTGAGGCGGATGGCCGTCTCCGGCGAATGCCCCGGCAGGAGCGAGCCGCGCGAACAACGGATGGCCGCTTCCCACAAGAGGCTGTCGATGGGCACGATATGGTGCCCGCCAGGATGACTGGCGAGGCCGTCGCAATGCAGCTCCACCACCGTCAGCGTGGAGAGCGGCTCCGCCAGCAGGGCATCGATCTGTGCCGGCTCGCCGCGCGTGACCACGGTGCGACTGGCGCCGTTGATGAATATCGAGGTGCCATGGCCGTCGCTGATCTGCGCGCAGCTTTGTTGTTGCTTGCATTGCAACAGGCGGTAGAAGACCGAGTCGTACAGGGGGTGATCGCACTCTGCCCCGCGGCTCGCATCAGGGCCTGTCTCACTGTCCTTCTCCGCCGTGGCGCCCGGCGCCGCCGTTTCCTCGGGGGGCTTCAGGTAGCGGCTGATGCGCAGCAGGACCTGGTGCAACTCGGCCACGCGCACGGGTTTGGCGATATAGATGACGTTCCTGCCGGTGACCGTTTCATCGGCCATGACCAGCTTCACCTGCCGGTCGTCGAGGTCGTGCAGGGCATCGCGGCCGGCCTCGCTGTCGCCGTCGAGGATGACGAGGTGGGTATCCGGTGCGGGGGTATCAAGGACGCGGCACGCCAGGCCCTCGTCCCCGAGCATGGAAATGGCAACCTTGAGCACCCTGAGTTCCGTCTCGTGCAAACCCAGGGGCAGGATCGAAAAACGTGACAGCCCCACGGCGTAACCTTCCTTCCTGGATGTGGACAGGTAGTACCAAAGTATTACGGCCCGCAGGGACAAAGCTTTAACGGGGAAAGGCAGAATTTCATCACAAAATGATTTCCTGGTGCGCTACCAGGAAATTGGCCCGTGCCCGGCGCCACCCGCAGGCATGAAAAAGGCGCGCCGGGCTTCCCCGGCGCGCCTGTGGCGGGGTATGGCGCAGGGTTTCAGAACAGCCTGTCGTTGATCCACAGGTGGGTGGCGATGCTGGCGGCATAGCCGAGGGCGATCACCGGGGTCCACCTGAGGTGACCGAAGAAGGTGTACTTACCACGCGCCTGGCCCATGAGCGCCACCCCGGCGGCGGAGCCGATGGAGAGGAGGGAACCGCCGACGCCGGCGGTGAGCGTCACCAGCAGCCACTGGCCCGCGGACATGTCCGGGTTCATGGTGAGCACGGCAAACATCACCGGGATGTTGTCCACGATGGCCGACAGCACGCCCACCGCCACGTTGGCGTTGGTGGCGCCCCACTCGGTGTACATCACCGTGGAGGCCATTTCCAGGTAGCCGAGGAAACCCAGGCCGCCGACACAGGCCACCACGCCGTAGAAGAACAGCAGGGTATCCCACTCGGCGCGTGCCACGGGCTCGAAGATGTCGAAGGCCACCGGGCTGCCCATCTGTCCGTTGTTCGTGGCGTTGTCAGGCCGCAGGTGGTCCCGGTGGGCGGTCTTCTTGAGGTAGAAGCCGAACACTTGCAGGTAGCCAAGTCCCGTGAGCATGCCGATCACCGGGGGCAGGTGCAGGAAGTTGTGAAAGGACACCGCCGTGGCGATGGTGACGAGAAACAGCAGCATGATGCGTCGCGCGCCGCGCCGCATGACCACCGTCTCGTCGGCGGCGGTGGGCTGCGCATTGGGGACGGCGAAGTGCATGATGGCCGCCGGCACCAGGAAGTTGACCACCGCTGGCAGAAACAGCACGAAGAAGCCCCAGAAGTCGATGATGCCCTTCTGCCAGACCATCAGGGTGGTGATGTCGCCAAACGGCGAGAAGGCGCCGCCGGCGTTGGCGGCAACCACGATGTTGATGGCGGCCAGCGTGACGAAACGCGGATTATCGCCGCCTACCGCCAGCACCACGGCGCACATCAGCAGGGCGGTGGTGAGGTTATCCGCCACCGGCGAGATGAAGAAGGCCAGGAAACCGGTGATCCAGAACAGGGAGCGAAAGCCGAAGCCGGAACTGATGAGTTTCGCGCGCAGGGCCTCGAACACGCGCCGTTCTTCCATGGTGTTGATATAGGTCATGGCCACCAGCAGGAAGAGCATTAGCTCGGCGTACTCCAGCAGGTTGTGGCGAATGGCCTCCTCCGGCAGCTCCGGCGGCAGGCCCTGCACGTGGTAGGTCCAGGCAATGGCGCCCCAGATGATGCCGGCGGCGATGATCACCGGCTTGGACTTGCGCAGGTGGGTGAACTCCTCGGCCATGACCAGCGCGTAGGCGAGGACGAAGACCGCAAGGGCGAAGAAGCCTGTCCCCGTGGAAGTGAGATCCAGCGGGTCACTGATGTCGCCGGTGGTACTGACTGCGGCCAGCAGGCTCGGCGAGAAGGCGAGCAACAGCAGGCCGAGGCCGGCGAGGGCGAGCGCGGAGTATCGATGCACGGTGTCTTTCCTTCTTCTTGTCGGGACCAGACCCGTGATCTTAGAAGATCAGGTTCATCATCACCATCATCACGATGAGGAACAGTATCGTCATGATCCCGCCGGCCCGGATGAAGTCCGGCACGCGGTAGCCGCCCGGCCCCATGATCAGGGCGTTGACCTGGTGGGTGGGGATGAGGAAGGAATTGGAAGTGGCGATGGCCACCGTGAGGGCGAACAGCGCGGGGCTGGCGCCCACGCCGAGGGCGATGTTGATGGCCAGCGGCACCAGCAGCACGGTGGCGCCGACATTGGACATCACCAGGGTGAAGAAGGTGGCCAGCGCCGCGATGGCGAGCTGGATCACCCATATCGGCGCATCGCCCACCACCGACAACACCTGGTCGGCGATCCACTTCGCGGTACCGGTGGTCTCCACCGCCAGGCCCAGGGGGATGAGGGAGGCGAGCAGGAAGACGGTCTTCCAGCTCACCGCGTCGTAGGCCTCCTCGATGGTCAGCACCCGCGACAGCACCATGCCCACGGCGCCGGTGAGCAGCGCGGCAGACAGGCGCATGTCGGAGAAGATCAGCACCAGCGCCACGACGAAGAAGCCCAGCGCCCACCAGATCTTCTCGGGGCGCAGCTTTTCCTCGTGGGGGTACTCGGTGGTGACGACGACGAAGTTGCGATCCTTCTCCAGCCTCTCCAGCACGTTCCAGGGCGTGTGCACGATGAGGGTATCGCCGGCCTCGAAGGGAATGCCGCGGATGTTGTCGCCCTCGCGCAGGGTCTTGCCGTCGCGGTGCAGGCCCACCATGGACAGGCCGTAGGTCTTGCGCATCCAGATGTCGATGGCGCTCTTGCCGATGAGCTTGGAGCCGGGGGGAATGACGATCTCGGCGATCCCGGCCTTGGTGGCGGAGAGGGAATCGGCGAAGGTGCGCAGTTCCTCGCGCTTGCGCAGGCCGTACTTCTCCACGAAGGCATCGAGATCGTCGGGATCGGCGACGACACCCAGTACCATGCCGGCCTCGAATTTCGTATCACGCGCCACGGTGCCCGGTCCCATGCGCGGCTCCTCGCCGCCCCGCTTGGTGGCGATGACGCGGACGCGGTTGGCCCGTTCGGTGGCCAGCAGTTCTTCGCCGATGAGCGGACTGTCGTCGGGTACCACGATTTCGTGCATGGCGTACTTCACGCCATAGACGTCCTGGAAGTAGGCCATGGGATCGGCCCCCACGGTGCTGGACTCTTCACGCGCGGCGGGCAGTACGAAGCGCCCGGCGATGACGAAATAAATGATGCCGGTGGCGATCATGGCAAGACCAATGGGCGTCACCGAGAACAGCCCCCAGGTCTCCATCTGCTGGTTCGGCGGCAGCGTCTGGTTGGAGGTAAGGATGAGATCGTTGAGCAGGATCAGCGGGCTGGAACCCACCATGGTCATGGTACCGCCGAGGATGGCGCAAAATCCCATGGGCATGAGCAGGCGCGACATGGGCAGGCCCGAGCGCGCGGAGATGCGCGAGACCACCGGCAGGAAGAGGGCGGCGGCGCCGACGTTCTGCATGAAGGAAGAAATTACCCCCACGGTGGCGGAGATGATGGGGATGATGCGCCCCTCGGTGGTGCCGCCCACCCTGAGGATGAAACCGGCCACCTTGGTCATCAGCCCGGTCTTGTCCAGGCCGGCGCCGATGATCATCACCGCGACGATGGACATCACTGCGTTGGAGGCGAAGCCGTCGAAGAGGTGTTCCACATTCACAAGGCCGGCGTCGAGCCCCATCCACGGGTAGAGGACGCTGGTGAGCCCCAGCAGCACCATGATGGATACCGCGGCGACGTCCACCTCCACGATCTCGAAGGCGAACAGGTAGATGGTGAGGAGGAGAATGACGCTGACCCAGCCGATCTCGATGGTCGGCGCCACCGAGGCGAGCCACAGCCCGAGCAGGCTGAATATGGCGGCGGCCACCAGCTGGCGCAGGGAGAGTCGGGAAGTGGGAACGTGGACTTTGGCTTCATCGGCCAGGGCGGTCATGGGGCTTACTCCGGGTCAGGCTGTTTATTCCGAGGTGGAAACTGGCGAGTCCGTGGCGCGCGGCCAGGATGCGCTCATATGTCCGAATTGGGCGGCAATACTAAAGGTCGCATGGCAAACGCGCAAACGAATAATTGATTTTGGATATTCCCTCAAGGAACAAAGTTTGCCGCCGGGGAAAGCAGGATTCAAGCGGCGAGGCGTGCCCCGGCTCGCCGGGGAGGGCGTGGCGAGGGCGGTTTATTGCTGGAACTTCTTGATTTCGTCGAAGGGATCGTTGTCCAGCCTGCGGTTGGGCAGGATGCGGCACACGTTGCTGCGCCTTTCCTGGCACTGGGGATCGGCGGCATCTTCTTCCACGCCGCGAATGGTGGTCCAGGCCCACACCGCGGCGATGGCCCACAGGCTG
Source organism: Chromatiales bacterium (assembly GCA_027005735.1). Lineage (GTDB taxonomy): Bacteria > Pseudomonadota > Gammaproteobacteria > CAMYNG01 > CAMYNG01 > HyVt-448. The sequence goes on from JALTLF010000046.1 coordinate 6,273, forward strand.
GCGCCGAGGGCGACCGTGGTCCAGCTGGTATAGGGGAGTTCGGCGGGGCCGCCGAGGAAGCCATAGACGATGCCGGTGATACCCGCGAGCCAGAAGACGCCGATGGGGGCGGCGCAGCAGCCCGCGCAGCCATAACGACACACCGCCATGGGTGGTACCAGTAACGAAAGGATACCCCGTTTCATAGTCTGCGCCCTCTCCGTGGTGTCTGCCGATCCCTGGCGGGAAATTCGTCGGCGTCCCGCGCGGGCGGGACAATACACCTTCGCCGCGCGGGGATGATGTGTCCTTGTTATCACGAAAATGCGGCGGGGGTCAAACGCGGGCGGGGCTTGTCCCGGCGGCTCAGGCCACGTCCGCGGTGCGGGCCTGGCGTTCCCGGCGCGCCTCGCGCTCCAGCAGGAAACTGACCACGTCGCGGGAGCGGCGGCAGCCCACCGGCACCACCGGGGCGCGCGTGGCAGGCGGCGGTGCGCCGGCCGCGTCGGGGGACGGGGCCTCGATGGAGAGGATGGTGAGGGTGCCGGGGGTGGAGGTCCAGGCGAAGCGGGTGGCGAAGTCGGCCAGGCCTTCGAGGGCGTCTCGCATGCGGAGTTCCAGGGCCTTATCGGCGATTTTACGACTGGCACACGACATGGCCCCACCTCGACGTTGTTCTGTAAGGGGTTGTCGGACGCCGCCGGGGTTTCTTGAGTACTCTCAGGCTGGCTTCAGATCCGGGGGCAGGGCGGGCTGGAGCGTCTGCAGCAGGGGCTTGAAGAGTTTGGGATTGGCGGCGACGATATGGCCGCTGTCCATGTAGCTGTGCCCACCGCTGAAATCGCTCACCAGGCCGCCGGCCTCCTCGATGAGCAGCACCCCGGCGGCGATGTCCCAGGGACTGAGGCCGAATTCCCAGAAGCCGTCGAGGCGCCCCGCGGCCACGTAGGCCAGATCCAGCGAGGCGGCGCCGGCGCGGCGCACGCCGGCGGTCTGCGGGATGACGCGCTTGAGCATGTCCATGTAGGGTTCCAGGTAGCGCATGTCGGCGTAGGGGAAGCCGGTGCCGAGCAGGCTGTCCGCCATGCGGTGGCGCGTGCTCACCCGGATGCGGCGGCCGTTGAGCTGGGCGCCGGCGCCGCGGCTGGCGGTAAACAGCTCGTCGCGCACCGGGTCGTAGACCACCGCCTGGTCCAGGCGGCCCTTGTGGCGCAGGGCGATGGAGACGGCGAACTGGGGGAAGCCGAAGAGGAAATTGGTGGTGCCGTCCAGGGGATCGATGATCCACTGGTAGTCGTCACCGGCCTGTTCGCCGCTCTCCTCGGCGAGGATGGCGTGGTCGGGATAGGCCTTGCGCAGCACCGCGATGATCTCGTCCTCGGCGCGGCGGTCCACCTCGCTGACGAAGGAATTGCGCGACTTGGTGGTTACCGTGAGGGTGTCGAGCCGGTCCATGGCGCGCACGATGATGTCGCCGGCGTTACGCGCCGCGCGCACGGCGATGTTTAACATGGGATGCACGTGTCTTATCCTTCCTCAGCCTGTGTAAAGAGCGTGTCCTGTCGCGGCGGGGCCGGACGGCAATCGGGCGCGTATTCTAACAGGCCGTGAGAAAAAATCGTCCCGCATCGCGGTCGGCGGCGGGTCAGGGGAGAGAAACTTGGAACTGGACAATATTCGCGTGGTGCTGGTCAACACCAGTCACCCCGGCAACATTGGCGGCGTGGCGCGCGCCATGATGAACATGTGCCTCGATCGCCTCTACCTCGTCGCGCCGGCGAAGTTCCCCAGCGGCAAGGCCACGGCGCGGGCCTCGGGGGCGGTGGGCGTGCTGGAGCGCGCCGTGGTGGTGGACAGCCTCGCCGCGGCGGTGGCCGACTGCTCGCTGGTGGTGGGGGCGAGCGCGCGCGAGCGTTCCATCGACTGGCCCAGCGTGGATCCGCGCCAGTGCGCCCGCCAGGTGGCGGCGCTCGCGCCCGGCGAGCAGGTGGCGCTGGTCTTCGGCAACGAGACCGCCGGACTCAGCAACGCCGAGCTGGCCCACTGCCACTACCTGCTGCATATCCCCGCCAACCCGCGTTACAGCTCCCTCAACCTGGCCGCCGCGGTGCAGGTGGTGGCCTACGAGCTGTACCTGCGGCACATCGCCGACCTGGCGGCGCCGGACGGCGTGGAGGGGGCGGCCGGAGACAGGGGGGACGCGGGGGAGGTGGTGCCGCGGATGGTGCCGGAGGGGGGCTGGGCCAGCATGGCCGACATGGAAGGCTTCTACGCCCACCTCACGGAGGCCCTCACCGAACTGGAATTCTACGATCCGGACAACCCCCGCCAGCTCATGCATCGCCTGCGCCGCCTGTTCAACCGCGCGCGCCTGGAACGCATGGAGGTCAACATCCTGCGCGGTATCCTCACTGCCGCCCAGAAGGCCGCCCGGCGCGCCCGGGACGGAAGTTGACACCCACGGTCAACAATTATCTAATAGCGCGCCTCATCGCCGCTGCGGCGCCACCCACTGTTGCGACACCGGATCATGTTCAACCGACTGAGAGAAGACATCCAGTGCGTCTTTGACCGCGATCCCGCCGCGCGCAACGTCTTCGAGGTGCTCACCGCCTATCCCGGCATTCACGCGGTAATGATGCACCGCATGGCCCACCGCCTGTGGCACTGGCGACTGAAGTGGCTGGCGCGCATGCTCTCGACCCTGGCGCGCTGGCTCACCGGCATCGAGATCCACCCTGGCGCCACCATCGGGCGGCGCTTCTTCATCGATCACGGCATGGGCGTGGTCATTGGCGAGACCGCCGAGATCGGCGACGACTGCACCCTCTATCACGGTGTGACCCTCGGCGGCACCTCCTGGGACAAGGGCAAGCGCCACCCCACGCTGGAGAACGACGTGGTGGTGGGCGCCGGGGCCAAGGTCCTCGGCCCCATCACCCTGGGCGCGGGCTGCCGGGTGGGTTCCAACGCCGTGGTGGTCAACGACGTGCCGCCGGGGGCCACGGCGGTGGGGATCCCGGCCCACGTGGCCTCCCGGCGCCCGGACGCGGACAGGCGGCGGGCGGCCTTCGCGCGCAAGATCGGTTTCGACGCCTACGGCGCCACCCGGGACATGCCCGATCCGGTGGCCAATGCCATCGGCAAGCTGCTCGACCACGTGCACGCCATCGACACCCAGATGGAAGTGACCTTCTGCGCCCTGAAGAAAATGGGCATCGAGATCCCGGAGATCCACCTGCCGTCCCTGGAAGGAACGGATATTTGCAATGAAATCAAGGAGAAAGAAAAATCCAGGGCGGCGGAGGGCGATGCCGGCGGCGGGTCGGACGGCGCGGACGACGCGGCGGCGAAAGATGGCCCCAATAATTGACTAAAATACTGTGATTTGCTAACGTGGCAATACTTGATAAATAAGCTCAGGCTTGATAGTTTTACAGTATTCAAAGTTTCTAAATTACTAATATTTGGGTGACACTATGAGACTCACGACCAAAGGACGTTACGCGGTCACCGCCATGCTGGATCTGGCCCTGCATTACGATGAAGGTCCCATCACGCTGGCCGATATTTCCCATCGTCAGGGGATTTCCCTGTCGTACCTGGAGCAGTTGTTCTCCAAGCTGCGCAAGAACGGCCTGGTGGACAGCACCCGCGGCCCCGGCGGCGGTTACCGCCTGAGCCGCAGCGCTGACGAGATCGACGTCGCCGAGGTCATCACGGCGGTGGACGAGAAGGTCGACGCCACCCGCTGTGGCGGGCTGGGCAACTGCCAGGACGACGAGCGTTGCCTGACCCATGAGCTGTGGACCGATCTCAGCGACCAGATCTATTCCTTCCTCAAGGGGATCTCCCTGGGGGCCCTGGTGGCCCGGGAAGGGGTGCGAGAAGTTGCGCTGCGTCAGGAACAGGGCAATCAGGGCGGTTCCGGCATTGATGCCGTGGCCATGCGGAAGGATAATTTCGTTTGATCGCCTGTCCGCCGGTTCCCGTGAACCGGCGCGCAGGTCCGATGTTCAAGTGGAGAATGTGTGAATGAAGACCCCGGTCTACTTTGATTATTCAGCCACGACGCCGGTCGATCCGCGCGTCGCCGAGCTGATGTGTTCCTATCTGACGCTGGATGGGGACTTCGGCAACCCGGCGTCACGTTCCCACCCCTACGGCTGGGCGGCGGAAAAGGCGGTGGAAAACGCCCGCGCCGAGGTCGCCAGGCTGGTCAACGCCGATCCCCGCGAGATCATCTGGACCTCCGGCGCCACCGAGTCCGACAACCTGGCCATCAAGGGCGCGGCGCACTTCTACCAGAAGAAGGGCCGCCACATCATCACCTGCAAGACCGAGCACAAGGCGGTACTGGACACCTGTCGCCAGCTCGAGCGCGAGGGTTTCGACGTCACCTACCTCGACCCCGAGGAGAACGGCCTCATCGACCTCGGCAAGCTCGAGGCCGCTATGCGCGACGACACCATCCTGGTGTCCATCATGCACGTCAACAACGAGATCGGCGTCATCCAGGACATCAGCGCCATCGGCGAGCTGACGCGCGCCCGCGGCATCATTTTCCACGTCGATGCCGCGCAGAGCGCCGGCAAGGTACCCATCGACCTGGCCGAGATGAAGGTGGACCTGATGTCCTTCTCGGCGCACAAGGTCTATGGCCCCAAGGGCATTGGCGCCCTGTACGTGCGCCGCAAGCCGCGCGTGCGCCTCGAGGCGCAGATGCACGGCGGCGGCCACGAGCGCGGCATGCGCTCCGGCACCCTGCCGACCCACCAGATCGTCGGCATGGGCGAGGCCTTCCGCCTCGCGCGCGAGGAAATGGCCGCCGACAACGAGCGCATCCGCATGTTGCGCGATCGTTTCCTGGAAAAACTCGGCGACATCGAGGAGACCTATCTCAATGGCGACGCCGAGCAGCGCGTGCCGCACAACATCAACATCAGTTTCAACTTCGTCGAAGGCGAGTCGCTGATCATGGCGCTCAAGGACCTGGCGGTGTCGTCCGGTTCGGCATGCACCTCGGCCAGCCTCGAGCCTTCCTACGTGCTGCGCGCCATCGGTCGCAACGACGAGCTGGCGCACAGCTCGATTCGCTTCAGCTTTGGACGCTTCACCACGGAAGAAGAAGTGGATTACGCGGCGGAACAGATCCGCAAGAACATCGACAAGCTGCGTGAACTGTCTCCGTTGTGGGAAATGTACAAGGAAGGTATCGATCTGAACAGCATCAAGTGGGCGGCGCACTGAGCGCCCCGGCTGCCGCGGCAGCATAACCGAACAAAACTGCGAGAAGGTGAGCAATCATGGCATACAGTGACAAGGTAATCGACCACTACGAGAATCCGCGTAATGTCGGCACCATGGACAAGGACGACGCCGGCGTCGGCACCGGCATGGTTGGCGCTCCCGCCTGCGGTGACGTCATGCGCCTGCAGATCAAGGTCGGCGAGAACGGTGTCATCGAGGATGCCAAGTTCAAGACCTACGGCTGCGGTTCCGCCATTGCCTCCAGTTCCCTGTTGACCGAGTGGGTCAAGGGCAAGACCCTCGACGAGGCGCTGGAGATCAAGAACACCCAGATCGCCGAGGAGCTGGAACTGCCGCCGGTGAAGATCCATTGCTCGGTGCTGGCCGAGGACGCCATCAAGGCGGCCATCGAGGATTACCAGAAGAAACAGGGCAACAAGGACGAGGCCAAGTCGGCCTGACACCGGAGCGGCGAAACCCATGGCGATTTCACTCACCGACAATGCCGCCGAGCGCGTGCGGGACTTCCTTGCCAACCGTGGCAAGGGCGTTGGCCTGCGCCTGGGTGTGCGCACCAGCGGTTGTTCCGGCATGGCCTACGTGCTGGAGTTCGCTGACGAGATCGCGCCCGAAGACGAGGTCTTCGAAAGCAACGGCGTGAAGATCATCGTCGATCCCAAGAGCCTCATCTATCTCGACGGCACGGAACTCGACTACGGCAAGGAAGGCCTCAACGAGGGGTTCAAGTTCAACAACCCCAACGTCAGGGACGAGTGCGGCTGCGGCGAAAGCTTCACCGTCTGAGCGCGCGCAGCAACGGCTTCCTTGCAGGATGGGGTCTGAACTCTCGCGCAATTTCTTCGAACTGTTCGATCTGCCGGTGGCTTTCCGCATCGACCGGCGCGATCTCGCCGAGCGCTACCGTATCCTGCAGGGCCTGACGCACCCGGATCGCTTCGCCAGTGCCGGCGACCAGGAGCGTCGCCTCGCGGTACAGAAGGCGGCGCAGGTCAACGAGGCCTACCAGATCCTTCGCCATCCCCTCTCTCGCGCGCGCTACCTGCTGGAGTTGCAGGGCGTGGAGTTCGACGGCCAGCGCGACACCGCCGTGGATCCGGAATTCCTCATGGAGCAGATGGAACTGCGGGAGGCGCTGGCGGCGATCCCGGCTGCCGCCGAGCCCCTGCAGGAGTACAATGCGCTCGTCGCCCGCCTCGACGACAGCATGCGCAAGCTCGAAGCGCGCGTCGCCGAGTTGCTGGAGCAGGACACCGACAGCGCGCGGGCCGAGGCCAAGTCGCTGGTGCTGAAGATGCAGTTCATGGACAAGCTGCAACAGGAGGCCCGGGCCCTCGAAGAAGCCCTGCTTGATACGCACTAGATTCGCTCATATTTTCAGGACATCATGGCATTACTTCAGATCAGCGAGCCGGGGCAGTCCACTGCACCCCATCAACACCGCCTTGCCGCGGGAATCGATCTCGGCACCACCAATTCCCTCGTCGCCAGCGTGCGCAGCGGCGTGGCCGAGGCCCTGCCCGACGAAAACGGCGAGGTCCTGCTGCCCTCGGTGGTGCGCTACCTGCCCGATGGCGTGGTGGTGGGCGCCGCGGCACGGGAGGCGGCCAGCGAGGATCCGCACAACACCCTCGTCTCGGTAAAGCGTTTCATGGGCCGCGGCCTCGATGACATCCAGCAGCGCTACCCCGATACGCCCTACCGTTTTCGCGCCGGCGAGTCGGCGGTGCCGCGCATGGAAACCGCCGCCGGGGAGGTCAGCGCGGTGGAGGTTTCCGCCGAGATCCTGCGCGTCTTGCGCGCGCGCGCCGAGAAGACCCTCGGCGGCGAGCTGGAAGGCGTGGTGATCACGGTGCCGGCCTATTTCGACGATGCCCAGCGCCAGGCCACCAAGGACGCCGCCACGCTGGCCGGCCTCAAGGTGCTGCGCCTGCTCAACGAACCCACCGCCGCGGCGGTGGCCTACGGCCTCGACCAGCGCGCCGAGGGTACGGTGGCCATCTATGACTTCGGCGGCGGCACTTTCGATATTTCCATCCTGCACCTCAACAAGGGGGTCTTCGAGGTAGTGGCCACCGCCGGCGACACGGCCCTCGGCGGCGATGACTTCGACCAGCGCCTCGCCGACTGGCTGCGCGAGCAGGCCGGCACCGGTGCGGAGGGCCACCACGGCCAGCGCCGCGAGGCCCTCGACGAGGCGCGCCGCGCCAAGGAAGTGCTGACCACGCAGGACAGCGTCGCGGTGCGCGTACCGCGCGAGGACGGCAGTGTCTGGGAAGGCAGCCTCACGCGCGAGACCTTCGAGCAACTGGCAGCGCCGCTGGTGGAGCGCACCCTGGTCTCCTGTCGCCGCGCCCTGCGCGACGCGGGCCTGGAGCGCGAGGACATCGACGCCGTGGTCATGGTGGGCGGTTCCACGCGCGTGCCGCTGGTGCGCGCGAAGGTGGGCGAGTTCTTCGGCCGCGATCCCATGGTGGACATCGATCCCGACCGCGTGGTGGCCGTGGGCGCCGCCCTGCAGGCCGACGTGCTGGTGGGCAACAAGTCCGGCGACGAGCTGCTGCTGCTCGACGTTATTCCCCTGTCGCTGGGGCTGGAGACCATGGGCGGCCTGGTGGAGAAGATCATCCCGCGTAACACCACCATTCCCGTGGCGCGCGCCCAGGATTTCACCACCTTCAAGGACGGCCAGACCGCCATGAGCATTCACGTGGTGCAGGGCGAGCGCGAACTGGTGCAGGACTGCCGCTCGCTGGCGCGTTTTTCCCTGCGCGACATTCCACCCATGGTGGCGGGCGCGGCGCGCATCCGCGTGACCTTCCAGGTGGATGCCGACGGCCTGCTGTCGGTGACCGCGCGCGAGGAGACCACCGGCGCGCAGGCGAGTATCGCGGTCAAGCCTTCCTATGGCCTGTCCGACGACGAGGTGGCGCAGATGCTGTCGGACTCCATGGCCCATGCCAGCGAGGACGTGGCGGCGCGCAAGCTGCGCGAACAACAGGTGGAGGCCGAGCGCGTGCTGGAAGCCCTGGAAGCGGCGCTGGCGGCCGACGGCGAGGCCCTGCTCGACGCGGCGGAACGCGCCGCCATCGACGCCGCGGCGGCGCAACTGCGCGCGGCCATGTCGGGCGAGGATGATCGCGCCATCAAGCAGGCCATCGACGCCCTCAACGCGGCGACCACCGAATTTGCCGCGCGGCGCATGGACAACAGCATCAGGGCGGCCCTTGCCGGCCACCGCGTGGACGAGTTCGACTGAATCACTCAACCGGATCCATCGAGACGCCGCCGCGGCGGCGCGTATGAAACGAGACCTGCGACCCCATGACGAAAATCATTTTCCTGCCCCATGAAGACCTGTGCCCCGAGGGCGCGGTGGTGGAGACCGAGCCCGGCGTCACCATCTGCGACGCGGCGCTGGCCAACGGCATCGAGATCGAACATGCCTGTGAGAAATCCTGCGCCTGTACCACCTGCCACGTCTATGTGCGCGAGGGCCTGGAGACCCTCAACGAGATCGAGGAATGCGAGGACGACCTGCTGGACAAGGCCTGGGGCCTGGAGCCGGACTCGCGCCTCAGTTGCCAGGCGGTGGTGGGCGAGGAGGATCTCGTCGTGGAGTTGCCGAAGTACACCATCAACATGGTGTCCGAGAATCACTGAACAGAAGGGGAGGGTGCAACCGTGAAATGGACCGACAGCCTGGATATCGCCATCGCCCTGGACGAGGCCCATCCCGACGTGGACCCCCAGTATGTGCGTTTTACCGATCTGCGCGAGTGGGTGCTGGCGCTCGACGAGTTCGACGACGATCCCGATCGCTCCAGCGAGCGCATCCTCGAGGCCATCCAGATGGCCTGGATCGAGGAAAAGGACTGAGTTCACGTTCCGGAATTCACTACGGTAGATGCTCGCCGGGGTGGCGGGCGTCATCCGTCCTTCGTTCCGGCCCCCGAAACCCCGCCGGGCGGCCGCATCCGTTGCTACAAGCTGCTGAAAAGGTTAAAATTTAAGCGTTTTTCCCGTCGAACCCGCGCCATCACGCGGGTTCGTGTTATTTTGACTCCCCAACGAGGTACACCATGGCCATCGAGCGCACCCTTTCCATCATCAAGCCCGACGCAGTGGCGAAGAACGTCATCGGCGAGATCATCGCGCGCTTCGAGAAGGCGGGCCTGCGGGTCGTCGCCGCGCGCATGCTGCATCTCACCGCCGAGCAGGCCGGCGAATTCTATGCCGTGCACCGCGAGCGTCCCTTCTTCGATGAACTGGTGGCCTACATGACCTCGGGCCCCATCCTCGCCCAGGTGCTGGAAGGGGAGAACGCCATTGCCCGTAACCGCGAGGTCATGGGCGCGACCAACCCGAAGGAGGCCGCCCCCGGCACCATCCGCGCCGATTTCGCCGAGGACATCACCGAGAACGCCGTGCACGGTTCCGACGCCGCCGAGACCGCGGCCACCGAGATCGCCTTCTTCTTCAAGGAATCGGAGATCTGCCCGCGCACGCGGTGATCCCCATGGCCGCCGTCATGCCCACGCCAGCGCGCCGGAACCTTCTCGATCTCGACGAGACCGGTCTGCGTGCCTTCTTCGCCGAACTGGGCGAGAAACCGTTTCGCGCCACCCAGGTGCTGAAGTGGATCCACCAGCAGGGCGTGGACGACTTCGAGGCCATGACCAACCTCGGCAAGGGCCTGCGTGCGCGCCTCGCCGAGGTCGCCGAGATCCGCGCTCCCGAGGTGGAGGCCGCGCACCACTCCGCCGACGGCACCATCAAGTGGTTGCTGCGCCTCGATTCCGGCAACGCCATCGAGATGGTCTACATTCCCGAAGCCGATCGCGCCACCCTGTGCGTTTCTTCCCAGGTGGGTTGCGCGCTGGACTGCAGTTTCTGCTCCACCGCGCAGCAGGGCTTCAATCGTAACCTGACCACCGCCGAGATCATCGGCCAGATCTGGCGCGCCAACCGCGAGCTGGGCGTGGTCCCCGCGGCGGAGCGGCGCATCAGCAACATCGTCCTCATGGGCATGGGGGAACCGTTGTTGAACTTCGACAACGTGGTGCGCGCCATCGGCCTGATGCTGGACGACAACGCCTATGGCCTGTCGAAGCGGCGCGTCACCCTGAGCACCTCGGGCGTCGTCCCGGCGCTGGATCGCCTGCGCGAGGTGGCCGACGTGGCGCTGGCGGTGTCGCTGCACGCCCCCGACGACGAACTGCGCAACGAGCTGGTGCCGCTCAACCGCAAGTATCCCATTGCCGAGCTGCTTGCCGCCTGCCGCCGCTACGTCGATGCCCAGTCGCACCGCGCCACCATTACCTTCGAGTACGTCATGCTCGATGGCATCAATGACAGCCCGGCCCACGCCCGCGCGCTGCTCAGGCTGCTGCGCGGACTGCCGTCCAAGGTCAACCTGATCCCCTTCAATCCCTTTCCCGAGACGCGCTACCGCTGTTCGCCGCCGTCGCGCATGGCGGCCTTCCAGCAGATCCTCATCGACGGCGGCATCATCACCATCACGCGGCGCACGCGCGGCGAGGACATCGATGCCGCCTGCGGGCAGCTGGCGGGGGCGGTCAACGATCGCACCCGGCGCCGCCTGCGGCGGGCACAGACATCGGTGCCGCTATCGGGTATGGTAGGGGGGCAACAGCAGGAGTCGTAGATGAAAAAGTACGTCCCCCTGGTTTTCACGTTCCTTCTTCTGGGTATCCTGGCGCTGCTCGGCGGTTGCGCCACCGTGGACGAGCCCCAGGCCCGCGATATCCGCAAGGCCTCGGAACTCAATGCCGAGCTGGGCAAGCAGTACATGGTACAGGGGCGCATGGAGGTGGCGCTGTTCAAGCTGGAAAAGGCCCTGCGCCAGAACCCGGACAACGGCAACGCCCACCACTACATCGCCGAGTTCTATCGCCGCGCCAACAAGCCCGACAAGGCCCGCGAGCACTATGTCCGCGCCATGGAGCTGTTGCCGAAGGATGTCTCCCTGATGAACAACTACGGCGTGTTCCTGTGCTCGCAGAAGGAATACGACCGCGCCAATGCCCTCTTTACGCGCGTGCTCCAGGATCCGGTCTATGTGCGCAAGGACCAGGTGCACGAGAACATGGGCCTGTGCGCCATGCAGGCGGGCCGTATCGGCCAGGCACAGCAACACCTCCAGGCCGCCCTGCGCATGAACCACCGGCTTGCCAAGGCGCGTCTCGCCATGGCCCAGTTGCGCTACGACCGGGGTCATTACGAGGCCGCCTATAGCGAGTACCGGAAGTTTCTCGAGTCCGGTCAACACAATGCCGCCAGCCTGTGGCTGGGCGCCCTGCTGGAGCGCCAGCGCGGCAACCGGGACGCGGCCCGGGCCTACGCGGTGAAGCTCAAGGTCAGGTTCCCCGATTCCCGGGAAGCCGCGACCCTGCGGCGGCTGGAGGCGCAGGGACGTTTCTGAGCATGAACGAGCGCGACGACGCAGCGATACCCGGGGAGAGCGACGACCGCGAGGCGGCGGAACAGGGTGTCGCCGTGGCGGGCCGGCGCCTGCGTGAGGCGCGCGAGGCCCGCGGCTTCGGCGTCGAGGAAGTGGGGATCCGCCTGCATCTTGATGCAGGCCTCATTGCCGCCCTCGAAGAGGGTGACGAAGACCACCTGCCCGCCATGACCTATGTCACCGGCTATGTGCGGGCCTACGCCCGTCTGCTGAATCTCGATGAAAACGAACTCGCCCGCCTCGCCGGCTCCAGTGTCGCGCCGCGCGACGAGCTGTTGCCGGAGAACGTGGACCTGGGTGCGCCGCGCCGCCCGCGGGTGCTGCTCTCGGGCCTGGCCCTGGCGCTGACGCTGGTCCTCGCCGCCGTGGCCCTGTGGTGGTGGCTGGACGCGCCACCCCGCCTGCCGTCGGCAGAGGCGGTGGCCGAGGCGCCACAGGCCCCACCGGCGCCCGTGGCTGCGGCCGGGACGCCTGCGCCCGCTTCCCCGGTGCCCGAAGCTCCGGCGGCGATACCCGTCACCCCGGTCGGTACCCCGCCCGCCCAGCCGGCGACCACGGAGGCCCCGACCGCCGTCACCGCGCCGGTGGTGCCGCTGACGTTCCAGTTCAGCGAGGATTCCTGGCTGGAGGTGCGCGACGCCAGCGGTGCCGTCCTGGCCTACGCCATGATGGAGGCCGGCACGGACCTCAGCCTGGAGGGTACGCCGCCCTTCGAAGTGCTCCTGGGTTATGCGCCAGGGGTGGCGATAACCTATAATGGCCAGCCATTTGATACCGCGCCCTACCTTCGGGGCGACGTGGCGCGCCTGCGTATCGGTGCCGCCACGCCCTGAGGCGGGCGGCAACGAGACAGGAAACAGCAGGTTGGCAGCGATCCAGGCAATACGCGGCATGAACGACCTCGGCCCCGAGGACAGTCCGCGCTGGCAGTTCGTCGAGAGCGAGTACCGCGCCCTGATGGCGGCCTACGGCTACCGCGAGATCCGCCTGCCCATCGTCGAGAAGACCGAGCTGTTCAAGCGTTCCATTGGCGAGGTCACCGATATCGTCGAGAAGGAGATGTACACCTTCGAGGATCGCAACGGCGACAGCCTGAGCCTGCGTCCCGAGGGTACCGCCGGTTGCGTGCGCGCCGCCCTGCAGCATGGCTGGATCCACAACCAGGTGCAGCGCCTGTGGTACGGCGGGCCCATGTTCCGCCACGAACGTCCGCAAAAGGGCCGCTACCGCCAGTTCCACCAGCTCGGCGTGGAGGTCTTCGGTCTTGCCGGCCCGGATATCGACGCCGAGCTGATCTTCATGACCGCGCGGCTGTGGCGGCAACTGGGGATCGCCCACAAGGTACGCCTGGAGATCAACTCCCTCGGCAGTGCCGAGGCACGCCGCGCCTACCGTGACACGCTGGTGGCTTACTTGCGGGAACACGAGGCCGAACTGGATGCCGACAGCCGGCGACGTCTGGACACCAATCCCCTGCGGGTGCTGGATTCCAAGAACCCGGCCATGCAGGATATCGTCGCCGGCGCGCCGAGCCTGCTCGGCGCCCTCGACACGGAGTCGCGGCAGAGCTTCGACAGCCTGCGCCGTCTGCTCGATGCCGCGGGCATCGACTACAGCGTCAACCCGCGGCTGGTACGGGGGCTGGATTATTACTCGCGCACGGTGTTCGAGTGGGTCACCGAGGAACTGGGCGCGCAGGGTACGGTCTGCGCCGGCGGGCGCTACGATGCCCTGGTGGAACAACTGGGCGGCAGGCCGGTTCCGGCCATCGGCTTCGCCCTGGGGATCGAGCGCCTGGTGGAGCTGCTCGACGAGGATCGACTGCCACTGGCCCGTTACCGGCCACATGCCTACCTGGTGCTGGCCGGCGAGCAGGCAGCGGCGCACGGACTACGGCTCGCCGAGCAGCTGCGTGACGCGCTGCCGCAACTGCGCCTGCTGACCCATTGCGGCGGCGGCAGTTTCAAGAGCCAGATGAAGAAGGCCGATCGCAGTGGCGCGCAGCTGGCCCTCATCCTTGGGGAAGAGGAAATGGCCAGGAATGCCATCGGCATCAAGTACCTGCGCGAAGACCGGCCGCAGGAAACCGTGCCCCAGGCGCAACTGAACGATATCCTGGCGCCGGTCTGCGCCTCGGCCTGACGGCAACCCAAACGCTTGATAATAGAGATACAGGACGGAGCAGCACGTGGATCAGAACCTGACCGAAGAAGAACAGATCGAGGCCCTGAAAAGGTGGTGGAAGGCCAACGGCCGCGCGGTGATCATCGGCATATTGCTGGGCGTGGCCGCGGTCGGCGGCTACCGTTACTGGGACTACACCACCACGCAACAGGCGCTGGCGGCCTCGGACATCTATGTGAACCTGCAGGAGGCGCTGACCAGCGGCAAGAAGGAGACCGTGCTCGGTGCCGGTGAGCGCCTGTTGCGCGAATACCCCGGCACGAGCTACGCCGGTTTCGCCGCCCTGGCCATGGCGAAGGTGCGGGTAGACGAGGACAAGCTGGATGCCGCCGCCGAGCACCTGCGCTGGGCGCTGGACAACGCCCGCTCGGAGGTCTTCGCGCATGTCGCGCGCACCCGGCTGGCGCGCGTGTTGCTCGCCCAGGGCAAGGCCGAGGCGGTCCTGACGCTCATCGCCGATCTGCCCGATAACGGTTTTGCCGCCGACTACCAGGATATCCGTGGTGACGCCCTGCTGGCCCTGCAGCGCCCCGAGGAGGCGCGCGAGGCCTGGAACATCGCCCTGCTGGGCGCCACCGATGCACGCCAGCGCCAGTTCATCCAGATCAAGCTGGAGCATCTGCCGGCACCGGCCGAGGCCGCGCCGGGCGAGGATGCAGAACCGGAGGCGACACCGGCGGAAGCCGCGCCCGCGCCGGCGGCCCGGCCGGAGCCGGCATCATGAGGCCGCTGCTCGCGAGCCTCCTGCTGGCCTTCCTGCTCGGCGCCTGCGCCAGTTCACCCTCGCCGGTGAAGCCGCCCCTGGCGCTCACCCCGCTCAGCGAGGCCGTGCCGGTGGAAGAACGCTGGCAGTTGCAGGTGGGCGAGGGCGTGGCCGAACTCTATCTGCGCCTGCGCCCGGTGATCCGCGGCGAACAGGGTTTTGCCATCGATCACCGTGGCTACCTGGTGGCCTTCGATACCCGCAACGGTGAACTGCGCTGGGAGCGCCGCCTCGATGCCGAGGTCGCCGGCGCATTGAATCTCAGCGAAGGCCTGTTGCTGCTCGGTACCAGCAGCGGACGCGTGCTGGCCCTCGATCCCGCCGATGGCAAGCCGAAATGGGAAGCGCAGGTCTCCAGCGAGGTGCTGGCCCTGCCGGTGTCGGATCGCGGCATCGTCGTGGCGCGCACCGTGGATGGTCGCCTGTTCGCCCTGTCCACCACCGATGGCGCGCAGCGCTGGGTCTATGATCGCAACGTGCCGGTGCTGACCCTGCGCGGCACGAGCACCCCGGTGATCAAGGACGGGATCGTGGTGGTGGGACTTGACAGCGGCAAGCTGGCGGCGCTGACCCTGGAAGAGGGCACCGTGCTGTGGGAGACCACCGTGGCCGTGCCGAGCGGTCGCTCCGAGCTGGATCGCATCGTCGATATCGATGCCGATCCGGTGGTGGTGGGCGAACTGGCCTACGTGGCCACCTACCAGGGGCGCGTGGCCTGTGTCGATCTCGCTTCCGGGCGCCTGTTGTGGGTGCGTGACATGTCGGTGCACAGCGGCATCGCCGTGGATCCCTACCGCGTCTTCGTCAGCGATGCCGAGGGACGCGTGTGGGCGCTGGACCGCTACAACGGCGCGGTACTGTGGAAACAGGAATCGCTGTTGCGCCGCGCGCTCACCGGGCCGACGCTGGTCAGCGGGCACCTCGTGGTGGGTGATTTCAACGGCTTCGTGCACTGGCTCAGGCGCGACAACGGCCAGATGGTGGCGCGCGCCCGCGTCGGTGAAGGTGACGCCGCCAGCCGCGCGGGGGAAGAACGCGTGGAAGGCGGGGGCAAGGAGGCCCTGACACCCTACAGCCGCGAGCGCAACATCCTCGTCGCACCGGTGGCCGCCGGCGAGGATCTGTTCGTCTATGATCGCCGCGGTATCCTCTCGGTGTTTCGCCTGGCCCGGAAATAGCTCACCGTTTCCCGGCATGGTCATGCCGGCCGCGGTGATGGAACGCATCTCATGAAACCGGTTCTTGCACTCGTCGGCCGACCCAACGTCGGCAAGTCCACCCTGTTCAACCGTCTCACGCGCAGCCGTGACGCCCTGGTGGCCGATCTGCCCGGCCTCACCCGCGATCGCAAGTACGGCGATGGCCGCCTCGGCAAGCGCGATTACCTGGTCATCGATACCGGCGGCCTGAGCGGCGAGGAGACGGGCATCGACGACGTCATGGCCACCCAGTCGTGGCAGGCGGTGGAAGAAGCCGACGAGGTGCTGTTTCTCGTCGATGCCCGCGACGGCCTGACCCCGGAGGACGAGAACATCGCCCGCCGCCTGCGTGCCACCGGCAAGCCCGTGCACCTGGTGGTCAACAAGATCGACGGCGTCGATGCCGACGTGGTGACCGCCGAGTTCCACGCCCTCGGCCTCGGCGAGGTCCATCCCGTCTCCGCCGCCCATGGGCGCGGCGTGCGCGCCATGATGGACGTCATCCTCGCCGGCCTGCCCGAGAGTACGGCGGAGCCCGGCGAGGAGGAAGCGCGCGGGATCCGCGTGGCCATCGTCGGGCGACCCAACGTGGGCAAGTCCACGCTGGTCAACCGCATCATGGGCGAGGAGCGCGTGGTGACCTACGATCTGCCCGGCACCACGCGCGACAGTATCTACATTCCTTTCGAGCGCGACGGCGTGGACTACACGCTCATCGATACCGCCGGCGTGCGGCGGCGCGCGAAGGTGCGCGAGGCGGTGGAGAAATTCAGCGTCATCAAGACCCTGCAGGCCATTGATGACGCCAACGTGGTGGTCATGGTGCTCGATGCCCGTCAGGGCATCGGCGAACAGGACGCCACCCTGCTGGGTTACATCCTCGAAAAGGGTCGCGCGCTGGTGATCGCCGTCAACAAGTGGGACGGACTGGAACGCGAGCTGCGCGAACGCATCCGTGACGAGCTGGATCGCAAGCTGCCCTTCGTGGACTTTGCCACCATCCATTTCATTTCCGCGCTGCACGGCACCGGCGTGGGGGAGCTGTTCGACTCCATCCAGACCGCCTACCGTTGCGCCATGGCGCACTTCGACACCCCGCGCCTCACGCGCCTGCTCGAAGACCTGGTCTCCGCCCACCCGCCGCCGCTGGTGCGGGGGCGACGCATCAAGCTGCGTTACGCCCATCAGGGTGGTCGCAACCCGCCGCGCATCGTCATCCACGGCAACCAGACCGAACGCGTGCCGGACAGTTACCGCCGCTACCTGGTCAACGGCTTCCGCAAGCACCTGCGCCTGAAGGGCACGCCGGTGCGCATCGAGTTCCGCACCGGGGAGAATCCCTACAAGGGACGGCGCAACAAGCTCACCAGACGCCAGCAGGAAAAGCGCGAACGCCTCAAGCGTTTCGTCAGGCGCAGGAAATAGTTTCTGCGTCGCCCATCTCACCGCAAGGGACACGAGAAAGAACCACACTTACCGCAAAGGACGCAAAGGCACGCAAGGGGGGCAAGGAAGGCCTTCGCTTTGCGGTACTTCGCGGCCTTTGCGGTGGAGATTCTGTATCGTCATTCCGGAACATGCGCAGCATGTATCCGGAATCCATGGGGTTCGACAGATCACTGGATTCCGGCTCTCCGCCATGCGCCGCATGGCTGCGGCCGGAATGA
>JALTLF010000047.1 GCA_027005735.1 Chromatiales bacterium
GGCCGAACCCAAAGGTGAAGCCGGGGCACCGCAGGACGCGGCGAAACCCACGCCTCCCAGTGGCGCGCGCCCCGGGGAATGGATGCGCAAGATGCATCACATCATGGCCTTCAAGAACCTCCCGCCGGCCAACATCAAGGCCCTGCTGCAGCGCATGGAACGCATCCAGGTCAAGGAAGGCGAGGTCATCGTCAGCCAGGGCAGCCCCGGCGACTACTACTACGTCCTCGTGGATGGCGCCGCGCGGGTCACGCGCACCATCGAACTTGCCACGCTCAAGCCGGGTGCCTCCTTCGGCGAGGAGGCGCTGGTCACCGGTACCGAGCGCAATGCCACGGTTACCATGATCAAACCCGGTGCGGTGATGCGCCTCGCCAAGGCCGACTTCGACGAGCTGTTGCGCGAGCCCATGGTCAACCGGGTCTCGCCCGACGAGGCGCGCGCGCAGATCGAAAAGGGCGCCCGCTGGCTCGACGTGCGCCACGCCCGCGAGTTCTCCCATGGTCATTTCGAAAACGCGCTCAGCATCCCCCTGCACGAACTGCGCGTGCGCATGGGCGAACTGGACAAGTCCATCCCTTATATATGCTGTTGCCGCACCGGCCACCGCAGCTCCGCGGCGGCCTTCCTGCTGGTCCAGAAGGGCTTCAGGGCCAGCGTCCTCACCGGCGGCATCCAGGTCATGCCCCAGGACCTGGTGAAATAGCTACGCCTGCGCGTCTGCAGGGTCCACGGGGAAAAATGCAACGATCCTGACAAAGCTCTCCCCTCGCCCCTGATCTTATCCCGGCGGCCAGCCCATCTGTCGCCCGGCGAGCAGGTGAAGGTGAATGTGAAACACGGTCTGCCCGCCGTGGGCGTTGCAGTTCATCACCAGCCGGTAGCCGTCCTCGGCGACGCCGAGATCCGCGGCGATCTGCCACGCTGTGGTAAGCAGCCTGCCCGCCAGCGGGGCGTCGTCCACCTCGTTGATGGTAGCGATATGCCGGCGCGGGATAACCAGGATATGGTGCGGCGCCTGGGGCGCGATGTCCCGGAAGGCCACCACTTCGTCGTCCTCGTGGACGATGTCGGCATCGATGTCGCCGCTGGCGATCTTGCAGAACAGGCAGTCCATCGTGCGTGTCCTCCGTTTCTTTATGGACTGGGATTGGGAATGCGCCCGTGTATCGCTTCGATCCCCTCGACTACCGCGGGAGGCAGCACCAGCTCGGCGCTGGCAATGTTGCTCGCCAGCTGATCCATGTTTGTCGCGCCGATCAGCGTGCTGGTGAGAAACGGGCGGCTGTGGCACCAGGCCAGCGCCATCTGCGCGGGGTCCAGATCGTGCCTGCGGGCCAGCTCCACGTACTCGCGTGTGGCGGCGACACTCTCGGCGCTGCTGTAGCGTGCGTAGTCGGGCCAGCGCGTGAGGCGCGCGCCAGCGGGCTGCTGCCCGTCGAGGTACTTGCCCGAGAGTACGCCGAAGCCCAGTGGCGAATAGGCAATGAGACCGCAATGCTCGCGCAGCGAGATCTCCGCCAGGCCCACCTCGTAGCTGCGGTTGAGCAGGCTGTAGGGATTCTGCACGCTCACCACGCGCGGCAGGTCGTACTGCTCGGCCACGTGCAGGAAGCTCATCACGCCCCACGGCGTTTCGTTGGAGAGGCCGAAGTGGCGGATCTTGCCGGCCTCTATCAGCGACTGGAGGGCTTCCAGGGTCTCGCGCACCGGCGTGAAGTCATCCGGCTCGTGGGCGTCGTAGCCCAGGCGGCCGAAGAAGTTGGTGTCGCGCTCCGGCCAGTGGAGCTGGTAGAGATCGATATAGTCGGTCTGCAGGCGCCGCAGGCTGGCCTCCACCGCGGCGTGGAGGTTGGCGGCGTCGAACACCGTGCGCCCGCCGCGGATATGGGGGATCCACTCCGGCCCCGGCCCGGCGATCTTGCTCGCCAGCACGATGCGCCCGCGGGTCCCGCGCGCGGCCAGCCACTTGCCGATGATTTCCTCGGTACGGCCCTGGGTTTCGGCGCGCGGCGGGATGGCGTAGAGCTCGGCGGTGTCGAAGAAGTTCACGCCGTGATCCAGGGCGTAGTCCATCTGCGCGAAGGCATCCTGTTCGCTGTTCTGCTCACCCCAGGTCATGGTGCCGAGGCCCACCACGCTGACCTTCGTGTCGGTCTGTCCCAGTGGCCGGTATTCCATCGTGCTGCTCCTGATCAAGATCACTGTTTCTGGATAAGGCTTACCATGGCCCAATAACAGGGAAAATACTACTGTAGGGGCGCCGCCCCCGGCGCGATATTACACTGGCAGCGGTAACTCTGTCGCACCGGGGCGGCGCTCCCACCTTGGGGCAAGTATGCCGCCCGATAACGACGCCAGGGTATCAAAGTTCAGGAACAGCCAACTAATGATGTGCCCCGCGCGTGAACAGCACCAGCACGCCGGTATAGCCGTACAGGCGGTTGCCGGCGATCTCGCCGTTGGCGTAGAAGCCCGCCAGGGGCACATCGCCGAGTTCCCCGGCGAGGATTTCCATCTCGCGGCCGGGCTCGCCGAACAGGTGGCGGCCGCGGCCAAGACAGGAAAAGTACAGCCCGCCCAGTACCTCGCCCGTGACACGCCCGCGGATGTCGGCGAGCATGCGTTGCAGGTCTTCGTGGGCCGTATGGCCATCCCGGCGACAGAACATGACGCGCGCGCCGGCTTGCAGGTAGTCGCCGATGCCGACCACGCCGTGCTCCGGATCGAAGCCAATGAGATTGCGCACCAGGTAGTCGCCGGTGTCGTCACCGCTGATGGGAAAACCGGCGAAGATATAGCCGCCGATGCGGCTGAGGTCCCGCGCCAGCACCTCGCCGATGTCCTCGCGCAGCACGTCCAGCGCCGGTCGCTCGTCGATGCGGATGGCCACATTGCCGTCACACTCGGTCAACTCGTGCACCGGGCCGATGGGTGAACAACCCTGGGTGAGTCCGGTGACCACCTGCACGCGGTCGTCGAACAGCACCCCGGACAGCCCACCCTCTTGAATGCCGTCGGCGATCTGGTAATACCAGGACTGCGACGAACTCAGGCCGCCCACCAGGTAGCCGTTGCCGATGGTGTCGGGCAGCTTGCCGATGAGTTCTGGCAGCTGCGGGTTGCGCGGATCGCCATGCACCACGGCGACATTGAGCGCCGAGGCGGTGAGATCCAGTTCCTCGACTTCATCGGTGTGGCCGAAGACATGCATGGCCCCGCGCGGCAGGTCGGTGACCAGCATCACCAGCGCGGGCTCGTCGTAGAACTCGCGGCCGGTGCACAGCACCGCCGTGCCCACGCTGCCCACCCAGTGCATGGCGGGGAAGCGGTCGCGCAAGCGGCGCATCAGCTTGCCCAGCTCGCCCACCAGCGGATCGGTGAGATAGATGAAGCCCAGGGTGGCCTCCGCATCGACCTGTAGCTGCTGCAGGCAGTCGTCGAGGGCGTCCTGCCAGTCTGCGGCGGTACTGTGGGCGAGCTGGAATGTCTGCATGCGGGTGTCCGTGGGTGAGATTGACGGGCCAGGCGCTATGCTACCATGAACCCGCCGCGCGCCGTCGACGCGCGGTACCCCGCGGCAAGCGGCGGGCATCTTCGCCGGCCCCGGGTTACAATGACCCTGTTTCAATAACCCCGGTTTTCCTGTGTCTGCATCCACACCCCCGTCCGTACCCCGCGTGGGCTTCGTCAGCCTCGGCTGCCCCAAGGCCACCGTGGATGCCGAGCGCATTCTCACGCAACTGCGCGCCGAGGGCTACCTCATCGTGCCCGGCTACGAGGAGGCCGAGCTGGTGGTGGTCAACACCTGCGGCTTCATCGACGCGGCGGTAGAAGAGTCCCTCGAGGCCATTGGCGAGGCCATGGCGGAAAACGGCAAGGTCATCGTCACCGGCTGTCTCGGTGCGCGCGAGGGCATGGTGGAAGCGGCCTTTCCCAATGTGCTGGCGGTCACCGGCCCCCACGCCACCGAGGAAGTCATGGCGGCCATCCATGCCCACCTGCCGCCGCAGCATGATCCCTACACCGATCTCGTGCCGCCCGGCGGCATCAAGCTCACGCCACGCCACTACGCCTACCTGAAGATCAGCGAGGGCTGCAACCATCGCTGCACCTTCTGCATCATCCCCGCGCTGCGCGGCGATCTCGTCAGCCGCCCAGTGGGCGAGGTATTGCAGGAGGCGGAAAACCTGCTCGGCGCCGGCGTGCGCGAACTGCTGGTAGTCTCCCAGGACACCAGCGCCTACGGCGTGGACGTGAAATACCGCACCGGTTTCTGGGGCGGTCGCCCGGTGAAGACGCGCCTCACCGAGCTGGTGACCGAACTGGGCAGGCTGTGCGGGGAAGCAGCCTGGCAGCGCCTGCACTATGTCTATCCCTACCCCCACGTGGACGAGCTCATTCCCCTCATGGCCGAGGGGCTGGTGCTGCCCTACCTGGACATCCCCCTGCAACACGCTGCGCCGGGGATCCTCCGGGCCATGAAGCGCCCGGCCAACAGCGAGAACGCACTGCGGCGCATCGAACAGTGGCGCAAAGACTGCCCCGAGATCACCCTGCGCTCCACCTTCATCGTCGGCTTCCCCGGGGAGAGCGAGGCCGACTTCCAGCTC
Source organism: Chromatiales bacterium (assembly GCA_027005735.1). Taxonomy (GTDB): domain Bacteria; phylum Pseudomonadota; class Gammaproteobacteria; order CAMYNG01; family CAMYNG01; genus HyVt-448. The sequence continues at coordinate 4,614 of JALTLF010000047.1, forward strand.
CTGCTCGACTTCCTGCGCGAGGCCAGACTGGATCGCGTCGGTGCCTTCGCCTATTCCCCGGTGGAAGGCGCGGCGGCCAATGCCCTGGCGGATCACGTCCCCCCGGAGCTGCAACAGGAACGCCTGGAAGAATTCATGGCGGTGCAGGCAGAAATCAGTGCCGGGCGCCTGAAGGAAAAGATCGGCACCCGCCAGCGGGTGCTGGTGGACGCGGTGCAGGACGACGGCGTGGCCATTGCCCGAAGCGCCGCCGACGCCCCCGAGATCGACGGCGTGGTGGTGATCGAAAACGCCGGCGTGCTGCGGGAAGGGGAGTTCGCCGAGGTGGAGATCACCAACAGCGATGAACACGACCTCTATGCCGTGCCGGATCACTAATCCTCGCCGCCCCGCCGCGATAGTTGTTCCCTTTCCTGCACCTGTAGGAGCGGCGCCCCGCCGCGATAGTTGTCCCGGCTCCTGCGCCTGGAGGAGCGGCGCCTTTTATGCCCTTTGGGTACGCCGCGATGAACCCGCCCATCCGCTCCGGGCGCTATTTGGCACTGTAACCCCATTGGCAGGGGTGAACGGACCAACCCGAGGCCTCGAAAACCCGGCTATAATTTCCGCAAATTTCCATCCCGTGAAACGTGTAGCGAACCATGTTGCAGGATCTCGTTTACGCCAAATACCCAAGGCCGCGAAAACTCTCGGATCCGCACGCCGACTTTACCCCTGACATGCTCGAAAGCCTGCTGAACAAGGATGATGCCGAGCTGGGATGGGCAGAATACGCCCGGCTATTGGGACCCCATCTCCCGGCCGGCACCTATGAAGAAGTGATATATTTCCTGCCGAAGGCATTTTCATACCTGAGGCATCACGAAGATGACGCGCTGGATCTCGTCGATGCCGTGTTCGGTTTCTGCTCCGTAAACATCGAACGCCTGCGACAAGACGATCTGGAGTTGTCGGTCAAACAGCAAATCATGGCATGCCTGAAACACTGGGCACGGGAATTCCGGGTGAAGCACTACGATGCAGGAATGTGCGAGAAGAAAGGATGGCGCCTGGACTATTTTGATTTGGTTCAAAATTCGGAAACAATATGCGAGGGAACCACCGTTCTTGCGAAATTCGAAACATTGAGCCCGTTGGCAATCGAATTTACGCGATTCCTGGCATTTCATGAGGGAGACATCACCAGGGCGTCCTGGTTCCTTGAACTCTCTCGTGCCAGGTCCGATGTATATAGACCACCGGGCTTGCCCGAAATCCAGAACCTCCTGTCTGATAAGAGAATGCTACGTAAAGCCTGTGCCGTAATCGGTCCTCAAGTGCACAAGCAGAATCCCACCTATTGGCGTGACACGCTAAGAAAACTCGAAATGTGAAATGGTGAAACGCCAGGGTGTTGGATGAAGCCTGATCCGAGACGAGTTCAGCGCCCTGAATCCCCCACGCCTGCATCTGGCGGGGATTCCATTAGTGGCCCCGGGTTTCATGAACCCCGCTCAGGCCATGTCGGAGAGCACCGTATCCGCGAATGCCCGGAGAATATGGTGCGTCATCTTCAATGTTGCGGGAGATCCAGAATCCAACGGGAGGTGTGCCTGGACAAACCTCGACATCTCCATAATTTGGCTATACTTTCCGGGGGTGCCCGGATGGAGAAATACGAGCGCTACCGCATCGCCTCCGCGCGTGGCTCTGGAAGCCGGAAAATGGTCATGTTCACGGATCCTTGCGCAGGCATCTCGGGAGTCGGAGTCAACATGCTATGCGGGCCGGTCGGTTCAATGTGCCGCTATATTTCAGGAACTGGAAAATGGGCGAGCTGAGCAAACTCAAGGGACTGGGGCCAAAATCCGAAAAATGCCTCAATGAGATCGGCATTAAAACCAGAGATGAGCTGGCGGAGACAGGCCCTGTCCAGGCATTCCTGAGGCTGCGTGAAGAATGCAGCGTCAAACCCAGTCTGAACTTTCTTTACGCAATGGTAGGTGCGCTAGAGGGAAAGCACTGGGCGGATATCGCAAAATCCGAAAAAGACAGGTTGCTCATGGAGCTGGAAGGCTATCAGGAGCTGGAGAGCGTGCTCAGAGAGGAAGGTGCAGCGATCAGGGCATGATGGTTGTCTCTCGAAGGGTGTCGGCGGGCGGCGCTCCTGGTCAAACAGCCAACTGTGAACCAGGAAAGAGCAGGTGTACGTAGTAATATTCAGGGCAAGAATTGCCGAGCTGGAT
>JALTLF010000048.1 GCA_027005735.1 Chromatiales bacterium
GAGCGCGCCACGGCCGCGTTGCTGCGGCCTTCGCGATTGATCACATCGCCCAGGCTGAGCTGGTAGTGGAAGTAGGACAGTATGGCAGTCGCACTGAGGATGCCGATGAAACTCAGCACCGTAAAATAACGAAAAAATCGCGGCACGCTTTAATCCCGGTTTGTCGTTCTAAAGGTCGTCTGGTTGCCAAGGAATAACAACAAGCATTCGGCCGTTTTCCTCCCCTTCAATAGCGTCCAGAACTGTGATGGGTTTAACACTTTTTTCAGTTTTCTGCTTTTTATAGTACATAGAACACTTATTAAGTTATTCTCCTTTTCTGTTGTTTTTGCGCCCATTTCTTCAACGCTTCCCTTGCCCATGGAAAACGGGCCGTCCCGCCGCCCGTGATGCGCCTGTCTCGACGGTTCCCTGCCTGCCGACGACGGGGCCGGGTGCGCTACAATGGCCCGGTTCCCGCCCAGCCCGATGACAGCACCGCCCGCCGTGAAGATCCTCCTTGCTCCCAACGCCCTCAAGGGCAGCCTCACCGCCGCCGAGGCCGCGCGGGCCATGGTCGATGGCGCGCGCCAGGCGCTGCCCGATGCCGATATCGACCCCTGCCCGGTGGCCGATGGGGGCGACGGGTTTGCAGCGGTGGTCGGACCGGCACTCGGCGCGGAACCGGTGACCAGCACCGTCACGGGACCGCTGGGTCAACCCGTGAATGCCACCTGGCACTACAGCGCCACCACACGCACCGCGCTCATCGAAATGGCCGCCGCCGCCGGGCTGGCCCTGCTCGAAGAGGCGCAACGCGATCCCCTGCGCGCCACCACCCGGGGCGTGGGCGAACTCATCCTTGCGGCGCTGGATGCCGGCGCCAGGCACATCGTGCTGGGGATCGGCGGCAGCGCCACCACCGATGGCGGCATGGGCATGGCCGCGGCACTGGGCGTGGTGTTTCGCGACGGGGAAGGGCGGTCCCTGGACGGCAGCGGCGCGGAACTCGCCGCCATCGCCAGTATCGATCCACAGGGACTGGATCCGCGGCTGAAGGATGTTCACATCGACATCGCCGCCGATGTGGACAACCCCCTGCTCGGTGAACACGGCGCCGCGCGGATCTATGCGCCGCAAAAGGGCGCCACGCCGGCACAGGTGGATACACTGGAAGCCGGCCTGGCCCACTATGCAGCGCAACTCGAAAAGATCCACGGCGGCCCGCTGCGCGACATCCCCGGCGCGGGGGCGGCCGGCGGGCTTGGCGCCGGCGCCATGGCCTTCCTCGCCGCGGATCTCAAGCCCGGCGCCGAGGTGGTACTCGATCTGCTCGACTTCGATGCGCGCCTTGACGGCGCGCAACTGGTCCTTACCGCCGAGGGCCGCCTGGACGTGCAGACCAGCCACGGCAAGGCCCCGGCTGCCGTGGCGAAACGCGCCCGCGCCCAAGGTATCCCCTGCATCGTCATCGCCGGCAGCCTCGCCCCCGATGCCGACACCCTCGAGGCCTGCGGCATCACCGCCGCCTTCGCCCTCTGCCACGGACCCATGACACGCGACGAGGCCATGAACCGGGCCCGGGCACTGCTCACCGCCGCCACCCGCCACGTCATTGCCACCTTCGCCGCCGGCCGGGGAGGCACGTCATGAGTGCCGCGTTGACCCCAAACCCCCGCTTCGCATCACCCGCCTACAACAACCCGGCAACGACATTTACCCGGTCATTCCAGGGCCGCGCAACGGCAACCCGGAATCCAGTATTTTGATCAATGGATCTCCGCCTGCGCGGGAATTACGGGATGTTTCACGTCATTGCGAAGCGAAGGCCGAAGCAATCTGCGCGCCTACCTGTAGGAGCGCCGCCCCGGCGCGATGATACTTGCCGGTCATTCCAGGGCCGCGCAGCGGCAACCCGGAATCCAGTTTTTTGATCAATGGATCTCCGCCTGCGCGGGAATGAGGAAATAACCGGGACACAATCCCGTCCTTGCCGATACGGTTGCCGCGGGGATCACTTCCACCTTACACATGCAACAAATCCATCGTCCAGCTCACGCCCCCGGTCAGGGCCTCCGGGTGATGCGCCGCCACCAGCGCCTCCACCTCGCGCACCCGGCGTGCCGGCACATCCACCATCAACAGGATCTCCCCGTGGGTCAATGCCGTGGCAAATTCATCCAGGTGGGTATCCGGCACCCGCCGCACAAAGGCATAGCCCAGCGCCACGCAGGCAGCCGCCAGCACCAGCAGGATCACCGACCACCACGATGGCGCCATGGCCATCCACACCACCCACGCAGCCAGCAGCACAAAGAACAAGGCCAGGTTACCGCCCCACAGCCAGTCCTCCAGTCGATGGGCCAGATCACTGCGCTGGGCCGGCGTGGCCGGGGGCAGATCGCCCAGGTCGATATCGTCCCGCGCCACGGTGTGCAACTGCGCCTCGGCAAAGCCCGCCTCGCGCAACTCCGTCACCACCCGCGCGGTGGAACGCACATCCGGAAAGAGAAAATAGACACGTCGTTTCATCATGCACCTCCAGAACCCGCGGGCACGGCCCGCATTCGCTCCCCCACGGTGCAAATCAATATGCTCTACCTTCAATATAGAACCCGGTTCATCAACTTCAACCGCCAGTCACCCCTGCCAAGAAACCCGAAAACCCCACCGCATCAATAGTTTAGAAACTCACCACTGCCGGGGCTCTTGCAATTTCCCGGTTCCATGCGAACAATGTCCCGAATACGAAGGAGATTGGCGCCGCGCGGCGATGATACAAGAAGATACCCTGCTTGAACGATCATCCACCTCGAGGCTTCCCGGAACGACTGGGCAGGGACATATAATAAAGGTCGGACCAGGCAAGGAATTTATGTATGAGAAAACAATGAATGAACTGTTCGAAGCATTAAATGACTCTGAGATCGAGGCCCTCGATGAGTTCCTGCTAAACCGTATCAGTGCCGATGAAGATACGGAAGGTAAAGACGAGGGTATTATTGATATTTCGACGCTCGATGGCTTTTTTACCGCCATTGTCAGTGGGCCAGATCTAATTCCACCGTCGCAATGGCTTCCTGAAGTTTGGGGAGATTTTGAGCCAGAATGGGAGACTGAGGAAGCGTTTGAAACTGTTCTCACATTGATGATTAGGCACATGAACGGCATTGTGGCCAACTTAACGGATCATCCCGACGATTTTGAGCCGCTTTACTATGAGCGCGAGGCGAAGGGAAAAACTTACCTGATTGTTGACGAATGGTGTGAAGGCTATTTGCGCGGCGTCGCTTTATCGGCCGATCAGTGGAACGATGACGAAGAGGAAATTAGCTCTTTGTTGGAGCCTATATACGCTTTTACCAGCAAGACAAGTTGGTGCGGGCATGGATTTGAAGAGCATGAAATAGAGAGGCTTCAAAACACTATTGCGCACAATGCACGAGAAATCCATGCGTTCTGGCTGGCAAGACGCAGTGACCAATTGACCTCACCCATACCTGCACGCCACAAAGAGACCAAGCCTGGGCGGAATGACCCTTGTCCTTGTGGGAGTGGAAAGAAATACAAGAAATGCTGTTTGCATTGACGCCTGGGGGAACAGACAGACTGAATAACAAGGATCGATATGACAGTTCCAATTCAATAGAGGTTCGGTCCGCCCAACCAAGAGAAAGCAATCCTAAGTACAGCCGCATACTCAGCACGAGGACTCTGAGGAAGAATCGCAGAAAAATGCACTCCCACTCGAATCACTAACAGTCGAACTGTAAATCCCAGTTCCGCCGCACTTTCCACAAGCTCATGCCACAAAATGTTTGGACAGCCAGAGAAAACAGAGGCGCAATCACCGCCTACTTTCGCTTGCTTGAGGCGCAAGCAGCAGGAGAAAAGGTCAACAAATCGGAGATTTACCGCACACTGTCACAACGATACCCGCGACGCAGCCCCAAAGCCTTCGAATACAAGTTTCAAAACATAAGTGCAGTACTCTATGAACAGAAGCTACCTTTTGCTGATGGCTTGCGTCCAATGGGGAATTTTCAGGGTGTCTTGCGTGATCTTGTTCTTGACTATATCAACCAATATGCGCTAGCTCTACCCAATCAACCCATCGAAATCCTAACCGATAAGCTGCGTCGATTATGGCGCAAGGGCTACCTACCACTGCATGGCAGTGGCAGCGGCCGATTCGGGTTGACGCTTGAGCATTATCTCGGCATACCGAAAAACAGCGCTAAGACGCCCGATTTTATGGGTATCGAGCTAAAAACGAAGTTCGGAGAAACGCTTCAAACCCTGTTTTCAAGAACGCCTTCCAACTATATTGCTTGCAAGGACAAACAAGAACTGGTCGAAAAATTCGGCTACTTCGACCCGCAACGAAATCGGCAATCGCTTTATACTTCTTTCAATAATACACCTGACTCTTTGGGTTTTTTTCTGATTCCACGAAAGATGCGGATCGTCATCAACCAGAAGAAACTTGCAGTATTGGAGTATCAGCGTAGCAGGCTGGAAGATGCGCTTCTAGAAAAACATAACGAGACGGCATTTCTCTCCGTTACACAGAAAAAGGACGTCAAGGGTAAATCCACTTGTCGTTTTGAGAGTATGCTGTATTGCCGGTCACCGTCCTACGACAAGTTTGTCGAATTGGTACGGCAAGGCAGCATCTATCTCGATTTTACCCTCTCGATCACCAATGGCAGGACAAGAGATCATGGGTTTCTTTGGCGTTGCGAACAGGGTGCGATCCCCGATCTCTATAAAAGGGCTCGGCATATTGATCTGACCCGTGCCTAAGTTCTTCATCTTGAAACCGCTACGTATATGTCGTCTACACGGTATTTAGTCTGCGGCTCTGTTACGCATCTGAAGGATAGAAAACTGGCTTTTAAAGCGACCATTGCGCCGAGGGCGGCACTCCCCTACAGGAGGGAGATGGAATTGTTGTTTGAGGCCGCTATCGTAGCGGGGCGATGCGCGTTGCATCGTTGTATCCCGTAATTGCTGCGAAGGCGGGAATCCAGTAATCAAAAAGCTGGATTCCGGGCTGCCGCTACGCGTTCCCAGAATGACGGGTATCATTACCGCGTCGGCGGCGCTCCTGCGGGGTGATGCACAGGCCTTTGGATGATGATATCGTCAGTCTTCAGCCTTCCCACAACCGGGTGTGTGAACCATGACGGAATTCTTTTTCGACTATGGGCTTTTCCTGGCCAAGGCAGCCACGGTGGTGGCGGCGATCCTGGTGGTCGTCGTGTTCCTGCTCGTACTGGGCAGCCGCCAGAAGGCGGGAAAGAAGGAGCTTCTGGAGGTGAAGAAGCTCAACCGCAAGTACGAGGACATGGCGCGGGCGATGAATGTCGGCATGTTGCCCAAGCTGGCGCTTAAGAAGTACCGCAAGCAGGAAAAGCAGCGGCGCAAGGCGGAGAAGAGCGCCGATGACCGGCGCAAGCGGATCTACGTGCTGAACTTCCACGGTGACATCCGCGCCTCGGCGGTGGCCTCGCTGCGCGAGGAGATCACCGCCATTCTCACCGTGGCCGAGGAAGGCGACGAGGCCTTCCTGCGCCTGGAGAGCAGCGGCGGGCTGGTACACAGCTATGGCCTGGCGGCCTCCCAGCTCATGCGCCTGCGTGAGCAGAATATCCCGCTCACGGTGGCGGTGGACAAGGTTGCCGCCAGTGGTGGCTACATGATGGCCTGCGTGGGCAACCGTATCCTCGCCGCCCCCTTTGCCATCATCGGTTCCATCGGCGTCGTCGCCCAGGTGCCCAACTTCCACCGCCTGCTGGAGAAGCACGACATCGACTTCGAGCAGTTCACCGCCGGGGAGTTCAAGCGCACGGTGACGCTGTTCGGCGAGAACACCGAGGAGGGCAAGGCCAAGTTCCGCGAAGAGATCGAGGACATTCATCGACTCTTCAAGGACTTCATCGTGCAGCATCGCCCGGAGGTGGATATCGCCCGCGTCTCCACCGGCGAGAGCTGGCCGGGCACGCGCGCCCTGGAACACAAGCTGGTGGATGAACTCATGACCAGCGACGACTACCTGCTGGAGGCCAGCGAGTCGACGGATATCTACGAGGTCCGCTACGTGCCGCGCAAGTCCCTGGGCGATAAGATCGCTTTCCAGCTCCAGCGCCTGCTGGACAGGTGGCGCTACGGCTAAGCACCGTCGCCAGGGGGTTTCGTGAGGGGGCGGCGATCTTGACGAGCTCGTCGACCGCGCTATACTTCCAGTTGAACGCGCCGATTTGACGATCAGCTTGCGGGCGCGATACAAGTTCAGCTAAAGCGAGTGAGAGACCTGCTTTGGCTGTGCCTGGCAGGTTTTTTTGTGCCTGCCGTACTCTGTCACGATTCAGGGAGGTACAGGCTTATGACGGTGATGAGCTCGACACTGCTGGATGAATTTTTTCCACAAATGTCGCTGGAATTTGCCTTGTCCTTTCCCGTGCACCAGCGGGCACCTGATATCTATCTCTTCGCCTGGAAACATCATCTCCGGCCGGAAGTTGGCACCGAAATGGTACGCTTACTGGAAAGCTGGCTTTTTTATCAGAATAGCAACGTCAGGAACATCCAGTTCCTGGCCTGGATACTGGAAGGTCGTGGAACGCAGGTGAGGCGCTACCTGGAACAGTCCAACGAAATCTTCAGTAACTTGATCCTGCGGCGGATTCTCGATTACGCCGACAGGCATTACCACCGCAACTTCATGGCGATCGTCTATAACGCGCCCCTGCGCATCATCAAGCGGGAAATGCTCGGCCACGAGTAAAGGCTACGGGCGGGCCGTCCCGCCATGCTATAGTGATTACAGGGAAACGGAACAGGGCGTTGGCATGACGGCTACGGATACTGCAGCGATTCGGGTGGCGTGTTATGCCGGTTACCGCGGCAACGAGCAGCCTGTGCGGTTCTATCTCGGTACGCGCTGCATCGAGGTGGAGGAGGTACTCGACCGCTGGCTGGAACCCGACCTCCGCTACTTCAAGGTACGCGGTGACGACGGCGGGATCTATATCCTGCGCCACGACAGCCACGCGGATGCCTGGACGCTGACCCTGTTCGACAGCGGCCAATGCGCCGAGACCCGCCTGTCCTCGACCTGAGACGGGCGCAGTAAAATGACAAGGGGGAGACAAGATGCTCGATGTCGATCTCGATACGGTGTGCTTTCTGGTTGAAAAGGCCCGGATCTTCCATGCCCAGGAGGCGGTGGTGATCCCGGACATGCCCGACAACCCCGCCGACGACTGGGGCCTGCAGGCGCTGGCCGCCCACGGCGAGGACCCCACATTGCAGGAATTCCGTATGGTCTTCAACGACCTGGAGCCGGATCAGCAGGCCAACGTGGTGGCCCTGTTGTGGCTGGGGCGTGGTGATTTCGACGTCAGCGAATGGGAAAATGCGCTGGAGACGGCGCGCGAGAACGCCACGCCCAACACCGCGGACTACCTCATGGCGCATCCCCTGCTGGCGGACTACCTCGCCGAGGGACTGGCACTGCTCGGCTACCACTGTGACTGATATACCGCACACCCCTCACAACGCGCCGTGAAGCTCGCGCTCGCCATGGTCGCCGCGCTCGTGCTGCTCATTGGCGCCACGCTGGTGGTGCTGTCGCTGGCCTCGCGCAAGGCGCCGACACTGGGGCTGGTGGACGGGCGGCTGCGCGTCTGCCCACCCACGCCAAACTGCGTGTGCAGCGACCATCCGGCGGAAACATCCGGCGTGGTCCCCCTGCGGTTTCGCGGTGATCCGTCCTTGGCCTGGCAGCGCCTGAAGCAGGCCGTTGTCGCCACGGGCGGCGAGATCGACGTGGAACAGGACGGCTACCTGCACGCACGCTACGTGACGCGCTGGCTGCGCTTCGTGGACGACGTGGAGTTTCGCCTCGAGCGGGCAGGGGGGCGCATCCATGTGCGTTCGGCCTCGCGTGTGGGACATTCCGATCTCGGCGCCAACCGCCGTCGCGTGGAAGCGATCCGGGCGGCGTTTGGTGACCGGGACTAAATACGTGTTCCGAATACCCGATCACCCTGGAATAACCGGATTGCCTCGTTTGCCTGTCTCTCTCCGGGGCAAGGTTTACGGACACGCGGTACATACGTCCCTGTACGCTCGACAGCCGCTTCCCTGCGGCTGACGGTCCGTAAACCTTGCCCTGGAGAGAGTTCGCACCTGTAAACTGTACTGGAATTCGGAACACGTATTTAGCTGGGCTGGCAGCGTGTCAGTCCCGCGATACGGGGATCTCCGAACAGGTGCGCGGGGCGACGAGCGGCACTGCGCCTTGCAGCCTCATTCCCGCGAAGGCGGGGATCCAGGATCCTTCGCACTGGATTCCGGGTTGTCGCTGCGTGGCCCCCGGAATGACCACATGCTTTATCCTTAACAACACGGCGCGCCTGCGTCAAACAGCTTATAATCCCTCCCCATGTTCAACTTCTTCCGCCAGTGGCGCGAGCGGCGCATTATTGCCCGCTCGCGGATCACCGAGGCGCAGTGGCAGACCGCCTTTGCAAGGCTGCCCCTGTTGCATGGCCTCGATGACGACGAACGCCGGCGCCTGCGCGAGCTGGTCATTCTCTTTCTGCACCGCAAGGTCTTCGAAGGCGCGAAGGGGCTGGAGGTGGACCTGCCCATGGCACTCACGATTGCCCTGCAGGCCTGCCTGCCCATCCTACGGCTTGGCCTCGACTGGTACGACGGCTTTACCGCCATCATCGTCTATCCCGCCGGTTTCGCACCCGAGCGCGTGGTGCGGGACGAGGCCGGCGTGGAACACCGCGTACAGACCGGGCTGGCGGGCGAGGCCTGGCAACGCGGGCCGGTGATCCTCGCCTGGGATGACACCGCCCACGCCGGCGTCGTCGATGGCTACAACCTGGTGATCCATGAATTCGCCCACAAGCTGGATATGCGCAACGGTGAGGCCAACGGCTTTCCGCCCCTGCATGTGGACATGGACGCCAGACGGTGGACCCGCAGCTTCAGCGAGGCCTACGAGGACCTGAAGACGCACTGTGCACAGGGTGGCCACCCCGAGATCGACTGCTACGCCGCCACATCGCCGGCGGAGTTTTTCGCCGTGTTGAGCGAGATCTTTTTTGAAAAGCCGCAGGTGATACGCCGTCATTATCCCGCGGTCCTTGAACAGTTGAGCCAGTTCTACCGCCAGGATCCGCAAGCACGGCTCGAGTAGCGGGCGCCGCATGTCATCCGCTGGGAAAGACTGGCCATGTCAGTGCGAAACTGGTATATCTTGTTGCAGAGCGCAGCTCAGGCTGCACGCCATCCCGCAAGAAGATATCAACAGGGAGACCGATGCCATGAAGACATACCTGCCGGTCCGCCTGGGCCTCATCCTCGTTCTGCTTCTCGCTGCCACCACCAGCCAGGCGGCGCCCATGTTCGCGCGGCAATACAATCTCAGTTGCGCCGCCTGTCACGCTGCCTTTCCGCGCCTCAACGAATTCGGTAAGCACTTTCAGGCCGCCAATTACCGCCTGCCCAACTGGAAAGACGGTACCGTTAAGACCGGCGACGACCAGCTTGCCCTGTTGCCGTCCATTCCCATGGCCATTCGCGCGCAGGCCTTTACCCAGGCCCGCGAGGCCGAAGCCATAGACGTCACCACCGGGCAGCGCACCGGCGCGGATACCGACTTCCAGGCGCCGTATCTCATCAAGCTGCTCTCCAGTGCGCCGCTGTCGGATCACATCAGCTATTACTTCTATGGCATCTTCGCCGAGAAGGGCGGCAACGGCGAAGTGATCATCGAGGATGCCTGGTTCTCCCACGATGACATCTTCGGCAGTGGCGTCAGCATGATGCTGGGCCAGTTCCAGGTATCGGACCTCATGTTCCCGCGCGAGATCCGCATGACCTTCCAGGACTTCATGGCCTACCGCATGGCGCGCATCACCTATGAACGCGGTATCATTCTGGAAAAGGATCTGGGGGACCTCGATCTGGCCCTGGGGATCGTCAACGGCAACGGCATCGAGAGTAACGTTACCATCAACAGTCCCGGCTACAAGCGCCCCGACCACCTGTTCGACAACGACAACAGCAAGGCGATCTTCCTGCATGCCGGCACGGAGTGGGGGCCGGTCAACGTGGGGCTGCTGCTGTATGCCGGCAAGCAGAGGAATGCCACCGGGCCGGCAGGCACCCTCAGCGGCACGCGCAACACCGACAAGAACATCATCGGCCTCGATCTGTCCGGCAAGCTGGGCGCCAATACCTGGTGGTTCGGGCAGGTGTTGGTGAACGAGTGGCAGGACTTCATCAACCCGGGGACGAACTACAAGTGGCTCGGCCTGTTCGTCGGCGTGGATCACGTCACCGGTGGGCCGTGGACTTATTCGGTGCTCTACAACTACGCCAATGCCAGTGACTTCGATAATACCGATACCATCTACGAAGGTATCGACATCAACAGCCTGACCTTCAATGCCTCCTATTACTTCATGCGCAACGTCAAGGGCGTCATCGAGCTCAATGTGGATCTGCTTAGCGAGGAGCCGCAGACCGGGACCTACTACACCGGCCACCTGACCGGGGAGAGTTATATCCTCGTGGGCTTCGACGCCGCGTACTGAGATCATCCGCCTGGGGACGTCATTTCCGTGCGCGGGGTGTCACTGGATGCCGGACACAGGCGGCGCCTGTTCCGGCATGACGGTGAACCGGGTTCCTTGTGGTGTCATTCCCGCGAAGGCGGGAATCCAGAAACCGTGCACGACTGGATTCCGGGTTGCCGCTACGCGGCCCCCGGAATGACCACATGTTTCAACCTGAACAGCGTGGTGCAAATAGCGCGGCTGCGCCTCGCGGCCTCATCCCCGCGCGACGTGCAGGGATGCACAAGTGCCCACATCACTCGCCTCGCTCGCGGGGCAGGCTCTGCCGCTAGAGACAGGATGTCGGGAGCGGCCAGGCGGGGATCCATTTCATGCTGAACAGCGTCGTGCGTTCGCAGCCTCGTCACCCGAGCGGCGACCGCACGTCGCGCAGGGTTAATTGACGGCCCGCCACATCGGGGCTATACGTTGGGGTAGAGGTCACCGCAAGGGTGGCCGGAATGTCGTCCCAAGCCATGCCGTGGAGGTGTCCCATGCACGCCATACAAGTCCATATCGATGAAACCCTCGACGCCAGCGCCCTGCGGGAGGTGGCCGACTCGCTGCGCGCCATCCCTCACGTGGAACAGGTGGCCTGTGACAGCCATGCGCCCCACGAACTGCTGGTGGAATACGACGAGCACCATGTGCAACCCATGGACATCGTCAGTACCCTCCAGCAACGCGGGCTGCACCCGGACGTGATTTCAGGCTGAGGCTCCCGGGCAAGACCGGGACCTGGCCGCGGCTGGTACCCGGTCAGCATTCGTCGTCTTCCAGGATACTCCGCAGCAGGGTCTCCACCGCCTTCATCTGCCGCGCCTGGCGCTTCGTGAGGGGGCGGTGGAGCACCAGTTCCGCGTCGGGGCCCAGGGGAATATGGTGGGCCGCATGCTCGCCGCCCGGGGGCGTCTCGCGGGTTCGGGCCGGCGGGATATCGTCCGCGGAGACGTGTATTTTGCCCGGCGGCGCTTCCCCGGCCTCCATCATCGCCGCTATATCGGACAGGTCCAGATCGGAGTTCGACGGCCCTGGTTCCTCCAGGGCATCGAAGATCCCCGCAATATCCTCGTCGGTGACGTCCAGCAGGTCCTTCATGGGTGTGGAGACGGGCTGGGTCAGCTCCGGGATGCCGTCCGGTTCGTAGAGTGCGTCTTCCGGTTCACCAAAGCCCGCCATCGCCACCGGCTCCACCTTGGGCGGCTCGCCATACCTGCCGGGGGAGAGGAGGGCGCTGCCCACGGATGCCGGGGGCTGGCCACCCGCGGCCACGTAGCTCAGGGTCTTGTCATCCGCCGCCGCGAGACGCAGGCGGATCTCGGCCAGGCGCAGGCCGTGGGTCTTTTGCAGCCGCCGGATGGCAATGAGGCGATCGATGAAGCTCGCGGGGTAGCGGGTCCCGGGACCACGCCGTCCCGAGCGGCGCGGGATGAGGCCCTGCTGGACGTAGTAGTAGAAGGTGCGCTCCGAAAAGGGGGTGGTATCCGCCAGTTCCGGGATCCGTCGCAGGCGTGCGTTGGTCAGGGCCAGTAGTTCACCAAGCTCGTAGGTGTTTTCCCACATAACTGATATTAAAGCAGAAAAATATTAACAGTGCCATAACTGTCATTACTATCAATTTGGTGTATACTCCTGACTGTCAATACTGTTAATTCTAATCCGGGCCTCGCGGACGGCGATGCGGCACGTCGGGGGACCCAAATCCTCAGGAGGATACGCCATGACTCATCTCACCCTCAGCTTGTGCCCCGACATGGCGGGCCTGCACGCATGGCTGACACGGCATCTACGGCATCTCTGAAAAACGATTGCGAGGATCGGCACGCCCGACGTATAATGGCGCTGTCGGCACCAGGCACGCTTTCTGGCTTCGCTGGCGGAAATTCCCAAAACCGATATATTGCGATACATGCGAAAACACCGACCGCGAAACGCGGCGCGGGTGATCCGCGCTGGCCCCCGGGTCGGAAGGAGAATGTCATGGCGTTGAGCAAACGCTTCGACGATGCGCTGGTGCTGGCCAGCGAACTGCATCGCGCCCAGACGCGCAAGGGCAGCGAGGTGCCCTATATCAGTCACCTGCTGGGCGTGGCCAGCCTGGTCATCGAGCACGGCGGCGACGAGGACGAGGCCATCGCGGCCCTGCTGCACGACGCGGTGGAAGACCAGGGCGGCCTGCCGACCCTGGAACGCATCCGCGAAATGTTTGGCGAAGGGGTGGCGGAGATCGTCGCCGGTTGCACCGATGCCGTGACAGAGCCAAAACCGGCCTGGCGAGGACGCAAGGAGGCCTACATCCGGCACATACGCGAGGAAGCCACGCCCTCCATCCGCTTCGTCTCCTGTGCCGACAAGCTGCACAACGCGCGCGCCATTCTCAACGACTACCGTGAACACGGCGATGCACTCTGGGATCGCTTCAACGCCGATGTGGATCAACTGCTCTGGTACTACCGCTCACTGGCGGATGCCTTCATGGAAACCATCGACAACGCCCTCGCGCGCGAACTGGACCGCGTGGTGTCCGAGATCGAGGCGGAATACCGGGAGAGATGATGATGAAAACGCAAATCTATGTTTCACCCGAAAATGCATTGTACCGCAGAATTGAACTTCAGCTCATGCCCAATGGCAAGCTGCGTATGGAAGGGGTGGATATGGGAGAGCTTGTGGAAGAATGGTGGGGTGACTATGACTATGAATACTTCATTACCATCGCAGCGGAAGACAAGGATAAATTGCTGTTCAACCTGCTCAAAGACAAGTACGCAGGACACGATACAGCCGTTCAGGATTTCAGGAGCTATCTTGAGGACAGAAAGATCCCTTATGACTGGCTTACATGGGCTTAGTACAGCCTCGTAGCCCGGATGAAGCGAAGCGGAATCCGGGGCTGTCGAAACAGATGGATTCCGGGTCTCGCCCCGCTCGCCCGGAATGACCCCGCAAGATGGCAGTACAAGCTCTCGCCGCTGTTCTTCATAACGACACCGATCCCGAAACAGCCGTCCCCCCTCCCACCCGGGAGGGGGACAGGGGGCGGGGATCAGATCCTCAGTTCTGGCTCTTTTGATGCGTAACATCAAAAATTGCTGGTGTCTTCCTGGAGAAATATATCCCCTCATCCTGTCCTTCCCCCTGAGGGGGAAGGGACGCTATATTCAAGCATGTTGGTTCGAATTCAACCTGTGGCGCAAGATGCCGGTACTGAAGGTGCATTCAACCGCAAAGGACGCGAAGTGACTCAGAAGTTGTCTCGTCGATTTTCCGCCTGAGTGAATAATTGGGTCCCCCCGCCCTCAGGGCGGGGATCAGATCCTCGGGCCTCGCCACTCGAACCTTACTTCCTGCGCCGCGCGGCGTAGGCCGAGTTGCCCCTGGTGGCGCGAAGATTGAGGTCTTCGGCGACGGCCTCCGCGTGGGCGGTAACGGCCTTTACCGTTCCCGGCTTGAAACCCTCGATGCGCGCGCTGCCCTGACCAATGATGTAACGGCACCAGTTGTCGCCCGGCAAACCCTCGGGCGCCTCGCTCTTTTCCACGCTGACGACCCGGTAGGTCGTGGCGATCGCTTCCTCTTCCACTTCTGCACTCATGTCTCCGTTTGCCTCCCTGTTATGCCACGCTTCAACGCGCCGCGTGACGCGTTGAACGATTTCCCCGTGACCCCTTTTTGCCCGCGCCCGAGCGATGACCGCCGTGGCGAGGACCACTGGACTTGCGCGCGCCGCCGCGCGGGCCGGCCGGCTTGCCCCGTCGCCCGTTCTGGATGGGCTCGGCCCTGATGCTGGGGTCCGGCTCGTAGCCTTCGATGACCTGCTTGCGGATATCCGTCTTCAGCAGGCGCTCGATGTCTCGCAGCAGCTTGTGTTCATCCACGCAGACCAGCGACATGGCCTCGCCCTCATTGCCGGCACGCCCGGTACGGCCGATGCGATGCACATAGTCCTCCGGCACGTTGGGCAGCTCGAAGTTGACCACATGGGGCAGCTGGTCGATGTCCAGGCCGCGCGCGGCGATGTCGGTGGCCACCAGCACCCGCACCTTGCCCGACTTGAAATCGGCCAGCGCGCGGGTGCGCGCCCCCTGGCTCTTGTTGCCGTGGATGGCGGCGGCGGTGATGCCGTCCTTGCCCAGTTGCTCGGCGAGGCGGTTGGCGCCGTGCTTGGTGCGGGTGAAGACCAGGACCTGCCGCCAGTTGTTGGCGCCGATCATCCACGACAGCAGTTCACGCTTGCGGGCGCGATCCACCGGGTGGACCACCTGGCTGATACGCTCGGCGGTGGTGTTGCGCTGCGCCACTTCCACCAGCGCGGGATCGTTGAGCAGGCCGTCGGCAAGGCGCTTGATCTCGCTGGAGAAGGTGGCGGAAAAGAGCAGGGTCTGTTTCCGTTTCGGCAACAGGGCCAGCACCTTGCGGATATCGTGAATGAAGCCCATGTCCAGCATGCGATCCGCCTCGTCGAGGACGAGGATGTCCACGCCGGACAGATCCACGGTACGTTGGCCGGCATGATCGAGCAGACGGCCGGGCGTGGCGACGAGGATCTCGACGCCCTTGCGCAGCTTCTGGATCTGCGGGTTGATACTCACGCCGCCGAAGATGACCGTCGAGCGCAGCGGCAGGTGCTTGCCGTAGGCGCGCACGCTTTCGTGGACCTGGGCGGCCAGCTCGCGCGTGGGGGTCAGCACCAGCGCACGCACCTTGCGGCGATCCGGTTGCTGGCCCATGTCCATGAGACGATGCAGGAGGGGCAGGGTAAAGCCGGCGGTCTTGCCGGTGCCGGTCTGGGCGCCGCCCATGATATCGCGGCCTTCCAGCACCAGGGGAATGGCCTGTTGCTGAATGGGCGTCGGGGTGCTGTAGCCCTTTTCGGACACGGCACGGACCAGTTCGGCCCGCAGACCGAGGGATGCAAATGACATTAGATGATGTTCTCCAGGGATCGGCCTGCCCAATACGTGGTTTGGGACGGTCCAGGCGGAAACGTACTTGTTTTCGAGGGAATCGAGATGGATTACCGCGGTAAATGAAAGCAGGTGCAGACCGAAGTGCACCGGTAGTGGACACAGTATACCTGATTTTTGCACCCAAAGGTGGGTTTTTCTGCCCTTGTCCGCGTCCGCGGACACTCGCCTCGCCGGCGCCGTCATATCAGGATCGACTAATAAATCAATCTGCTATTGTAATTCCCTGCAAAAGAGGTACACTTCTCGGCGCTACATTCTATCCTGGTACTTGTCAGAAGTTCTCTTGCAGTAATCTCCTGTTAATTACCTCGTAAGATTTGTAACACCGTTCGTTTATTTTGTTTTTCATATAGAGGTAATTAATACTATGGCTACCGGTACCGTTAAGTGGTTCAACGAATCCAAGGGCTTCGGCTTCATTTCTCCTTCTGACGGCGGCAAGGACGTTTTCGTTCATTTCTCCGCCATCGCCAGCGAAGGCTTTCGCACCCTGGCCGAAGGCCAGCAGGTGACTTTCGAAGTCGAAGAAGGCCCCAAGGGCCCGCAGGCGGTCAACGTTCAGGCCTGAACGTACTGCCTGTCTGACGTACAAGGTAAACCCCGCGAAATCCGCGGGGTTTATTTTTTCCAGGCTTTGCACGGCCTTCGTTCCGGAAGGTCGCATCCCGCCGGGGTTACTCCCCGGTCTCGCGTTCAGGGGGTATCCCGGTGAAGAAACTTTTTGTAGGCAGCCTGCCGCCCACCACCACGGAAGAGTCCCTGCAGGCGCTGTTCTCCGCGTACGGCACCGTGCGTTCGGTAAAACTCGTCAAGGATCTCTTCACTGGCCATTGCAAGGGCTTCGGCTTCCTCGAAATGGAAGGCCACGAGGCACGCGCCGCCATCGCCGGGCTCGACGGCAAGTCCTTCGAGGGCAGCATGCTCAAGGTCAAGTTCGAGGAACCACGCAAGGGCCGCAGGGGCAGTCGCCGCTAAGCCTTTCCCGGGCGCTCCCACCCGCTTACGATACATTTAATCTACCGACGGTACCGACGGCGCCCGCCGCCGGGCAGGCCCGGGGCCTGCCCACACCCCCCGCCACCTGTTTTCGTGCTTGCCGTGTTTGCGCGCAGGGTTATACTGCCCTCCATGAGCAAGGATCTCCTGTGCCCCTTTTCCAAGCCCATCCTGGGCAACTTCTGCCAGTGCCGGCATGCGCTGGCGGTGGATCGCTGCGCGGGCAAGATGTCCTGCGGCGGTGATGCCGACGCGCTGGCGGCCTGCCACAGGCTGGTGGCGATCCTCAAGGAGCGGGGGCGCTTTCTCGTCGGCAGTGCCACCACGGATGGCATGTTCACCCATGCCCAGCTGATGAAGCTGCGTTGTGGCGCCCTGCGCGGCATGCAGCGCATCCTGGCACCGGCGGCCGAGGGGGAACGGGCCGATCCGCCCGTGATACTGGAACTCATCGCGCTGGCGGAACGACGTTTCGGCAGCCTCGAGGGCTTTCCCTACAGCGACATCGCCCCCGACATCGCCGCCTTCAGTCACCGCCGTCGGGCGGGCGACGCACGCGGGCAAGGCTGAGGAGGGCAGGGGGATGCGCCTCGAAGGCAGTTGTTATTGCAAGGCGGTGCGATTCTCCGTGACCTCGCACACGCCCTATCCCTACATGCGTTGTTACTGTTCCGCCTGCCGCAAGACGGCCGGCAGCGGTGGCTTCGGCTGCAATATCATGGCCGAGGCCGCGAGCCTGGAGCTCGCGGGGGAGGCTGAGATGCGCTTCCACCACGGCTACGAACACGATCCGGACACCGATGCCCTGGTGGAAAATGAAAACCGGCGCTACTTCTGTAGCCGCTGCGGTTCCGCCCTGTGGGCCCATGATCCGCGCTGGCCCCAATGGATCTATCCCTTTGCCGGCGTCATCGACACGCCCCTGCCCAGACCGCCCGAGATCGTGCATATCATGCTGGACTTTGCCGCGCCGTGGGTGGCGATCCCTCGTGGAGAAGGACACCGGCACTTTCAGCGCTACCCGGACGAAAGCATCCTCGAATGGCACCGGCGCCATGGCCTGTACGAGGGGCCCACCGACTGAGGAAGCGGCGCGCCTTCAATTTTTGCCCGCGATTTATTAGCATAGAGACCTGCCGACACCTTAAACGGAACAGGCGGGTTACCTCGTCGGCGTGTCTCTCACCGGGGCGGCGCTCAGAGCCGGACACAGCATGCAGCAGCATTACGCACGGATCTATCTTCTCAGCCACATGCGCGCCTTTACCAGCCTCGCCGGCCATATCCTCGGCTCGCATCCCCATGTCAGCGGCTATTTCGAAATGCACCTCAGCTACGAGGACCGCAACGCCCTGGATGCGCAGCTCGCGGTGTTCCAGCAACACGAAAGCCTGGCGACGGACACGCGTTACATCTTCGACAAGCTCCTGCACGACGACTATCGCCTGCACCCGGAGGTCCTGTCCGCCGCGCCCAGCAAGATCCTCGTCTCCCTGCTGGCGCCCGAGCAGACCCTGGCGAGCATCGTGGATCTGTTCTCGCGCAAGGAGGAAGCTCACCCCTATGCCTCGCCGGGCGCGGCCACCGACTATTACATTCGTCGCCTCGAAACCCTCGCCGAGTTCTGCACGACGACCGAGACACCTTATTATTACTACGATGCGGAGATGTTCCAGGCGGATCCGGAAACCCTCCTGCCCGGCATGAGCCGCTGGCTGGAACTGGAACCCGTGCTCAACGAGCACTACCAGGTGTTCAGCCAGACCGGCAAGGCGGGCAAGGGCGATTCCTCGCGCTACATCCACAGCGGCCGGATCGACCGCACGCCCATCGACTATTCGCACATCGACATTCCCGACAGCGAGCTGGCGCGCGCGACGGACACCTACCGCGCCTGCCGCGCAGGCATCATTGCCGGCGCCGCCGATACCATCCTCAGGCCGTCGGCCTGAGGCGGGGCGAGACGGCCGGGCGCGTCAGGAAAACAGCCGGTCCCAGGCATCACGCTCCGCGCGGTAGTTCAACAGGGCCTCGATGATCTGTTCCCTGCGCGTGGCGCGGTGGGCCGCGGACTGGATCTGTTGCCAGGCGGGGGAGTCCGAACCGAAGTTGTGCGCCATGTTGTCGAGGAAGGTGCCCAACTGCGCCAGGCTCTCCTCGAAGCCGCCGGCGTTCCACCAGGCCTCACGCGCAAAGGCCTTTTCGCGCACTGCCTGGATACCGTCGATGATGGCCTGCTGTTTTTGCGCATACAGTTCGAGCAACTCGGCCTCCTTCTCCGCCAGCACCGGCGCCACCTTCTCCCGCGTGAAGGGCCGGGTGACATCCGCGATCCTCACCAGCGCCTCGGTGGTGAACAGCATGAGATCACCGAAGAACTGCCGCTCGAACTCATCGCTGAGATCGATGCGCCCCGGGCAGGCCTCGCCGTCGAGCTTCACGCCGGGGCGAAAGTCATCCTCCACCCCGGCCTCGGTGGTACGCCGGTGCAGGTGAGGCATGTTCACCGCGGCGAAGCGCGGGCCGATCTCCGCGGCGATGAGCCGCCCGGCGGTAGGCCCGGACATGCGCAGACGCAGGTGCCCGAAGGGAATGATGTAACGCAGGCCGGCGTGGTTGACGACATAGTTACCGGGGTAGATGGTGCGCGCCGGCGTCACATGCGCGAACCCCTCGCCATAGACGAAGTCGGTGCTGCGCGTCAGGTGCTCGCCGAAAAAGAAGGCATGCAGGCGGCGGGCGAAGTGCCGCAGGCAGGCGGCGTGATCGTGGACGCCCCCGAGGGGACAGCGGTAGGGAAAACTCGCCTGCCCGGTATGAAAACCGAACAGGCCGGCCATGTCGTGGTAGGCAGCATCACCCACGGCCTTCTGCGGCCGGCCATGAAAACCGCAGTCCGCCGCCGCGGGCAGAGCGGCGAGCCGCTCCAGGAAGGCCGCCACGTCGGCAAGGAAGTTGGCCGCCATGACCGACGGCGAGACCGGCGGGTCGCCCACCATCTTGCCGGTGAGGATCTGCGTGTCGGTGCGGCGAAACAGGCGGTCGATGATATAGAAATAGTTCAGCGCATGGACCACCTGCTCGCCATTCTCCCCCTGCCGGTTGACGCAGAAGTTCTGGTCACTGTCGACGAGATAGAAAAGCGTCCGCTCCCGATCGCGCGCAAGCTGACGAAACTTGAGGTAACACAGGTTGCGGTTGGCGGCCTGGCCCTTGAGGTAGAAGCGCTCCCTGGGCTGGCGGGTGAGCAGGTTGCCAAGGCGTTCCCGTTCCTCGGCCGGCAGGGCGTGGAGCAGGGCGTACTGCTCGGCCTGCTCCAGGTGATGGATCTGCAGGCCGCGGCCCGTGTATTCCTCGATGAGTTCCCGGTGGCGCCGGATGCTGGCTTCCTCGTAGCTGTCCTCGGCGACGAGGATGCGAACCTTCGTGTAGATCCCGTTTTCCCGTCCGCCGTAGCCGAACCGCGTCAGTACCTGAAAGATACTCTCCAGGCAGGCGCGCAGGTGAGAGGGACGATCGGCCACGGGAATGGCGAGAATGAAATCATGGCGCGTGTCGTCCACGCCGCCGCGCTGTGCGATCTCCCGGATCAGGCCTTCCTGCTCGCGGAACAGCGCCTGGTAACCGGCCAGCAGGGCGTCGAAGCGGCTGTCGTCCGACTCCGACCACATGGCCTGCTCGATGAGGGGATAACAGTCATCGTAGATGTCGATGAGGGCCTGCATGGATACCTCGGCATCGGGGAGTTTCCCGCGCCGGGCGGCCAGCGCCTCCAGTCCCGCGATGCTCGCGGCATAACTGTCGAGAAAGGCGTCCAGACCCGGGGTACGCACGACGGCGGTCCTAAATACGTGTTCCGAATACCCGATCGCCTGAGCACAACCAGGTTTCATCATCTGACTGTCTCTCGCCGGGTTGGTGTTTACGGACACGCGGTAAATACGTCCCTGTACGCTCGACAGCCGCGGCCGCTCTGGGCATCCTGCCCTCACGCGGCATTAGTACATCCATGTACGTCTTCCTGCGGCTGGCGGTCCAGAAACACCAACCCGGCGAGAGCCTGATGTCGGTACACTGTAGTGGAATTCGAAACACGTATTTAGCGCCGCGAGGAGTAGTTGGGATAGGCATCCTGATCGATGAGGATCTCGATGAGGTTGACGTCCTCGAAAAAGTCCACGTCCTCGGCCAGGCTGTCCAGGTCCGTATTGCCGTTGACCCGCACGTGCCGGATACCAAAGGACTTCGCCAGCAGCGCGAAGTCGGGGTTCGTGAAATCGCAGTCGATGAAGCGATCCGCGTAGTACTGGTGCTGGTTCTTGCGGATGAGCCCCATGGTGCGATTGTTGAACAGCACGACATTGAGCGGCACGCGATAGTTGACTGCCGTCATGAGTTCCATGCCGCACATGTGGAAACCGCCGTCACCGATCATGGCGAACACCGGCTTGCGTGCCTGCTCGCTGGTGGAAAAACTTGCGCCGATGGCCGCCGGGATGGCATGACCCAGCGAGGAGATCCCGGTATTGGGCAGGTAGCGATCCCGCGCCGAGACGCGGTAGAAATTCTGCGCGAAGACGATGTTGTCATCGAACATCGTCAGCCCGCCGGGAAAGCGCGTCTCCAGCCAGGCATAGAAACCGCGGATGTGATCGAACTGCTCGTCGAAGATGGTCGCGCCGGCCGCGTCGATCTCCGCCTGTGCCTGGTCGATGAACCCGGCAATATCGACCGGCTTCCGGGCGGCAAGTCCTCCTGCCTGGACGGCCGCGTCCAGCGCATCGAGATAGGCGCCAAGATCCGCCTGCACGGCCAGATCGGCACGAAAGACCTTTTGCAACTGCGGGGCACTGGCATCGACCTGGATGATGCGCTTGCCCGCCAGCAGTTGCCTGTCCCATACGTAGCTGGTGCGCTCATTGAAGCTGGCGCCGAGGATCATGACGAGATCCGCCTCCTGCTCCAGGTAACGCATGGCATGACCACCGGAGGTGACGCCAAGGCTGCCCAGTGACAGCGGGCTGCGCTCGTCCAGCGCGCCCTTGGCCTTGAGGCTGCTGGTGACGGGAATGTGCAGTGTCTCGCTGATGCCTTTCAGCGCCGCCTGCGCCCGCGCCCGGATGCAACCATGCCCGGCGACGATCAATGGTCGCTCGGCGCCGGCAAGCAGCTCGATGCTCCGGGCGATATCCTCGTCGGCGACGGGCGCGGCCCTCGCTGGCCGCGTGAAGGAAACCTGTTCGAGGATCGCATCGTCAACCTGCTCCTTTTGCAGGTTGAAGGGGATGCTCAGCACCACCGGGCCGGGGATGTCGGCCAGCAGGTGCTGCGCCGCCTGGTTCAATACCGTGGCGAGGTAGTCGGTCCGCTCGATGAGCTTGTGGTAGCGCGTGATGCCGGCAAACAGCGCCACCTGGTCGACGCTGCCGCCTTCGCCGGAACTCTCCTGCAGGCCGCCCTTGCCGAAGATGTGCGTTGGCGCCTCGCCGGTAATGGCGATCACCGGCAGCCTGTCGGTACAGGCATTGGCGATGCCGGTAACGAGGTTGGTGGCGCCGGGGCCCGCGGTGGTAATACAGGCGCTCACCCGGCCCGACACCCGCGCCTCGCCGCCGGCCATGAAGGCCGCAGCCTGTTCATGCTTGACCAGCACGGAGCGAATGTCGGAATCATGGAGGGCGTCATAGACCGGCAGGATATGGGAACCAGGAATGCCAAAAATGCTTTTGACCCCAAGTTTTTCCAGAAAACGAACAAGGACCTGGCTGACCGGTATTTTCATTGATATGCGCCGGCGAGGCGAAAAATGGCTATGCGGGGAAAGGATAATGCTATTGGCCGCCAAATGAAACCGCGGCGCGGGGACGCATCCCGGCCAGTACGGCGCTGTGCTATCATCGCCGCCATGTCAAGGCAGCCGGCGCCAGCTACCCCGCTCTCCGCGCCCCCGGTGAGGGCGATCCTGCTGGATTACGGCGGCGTCATCGCCGAGGAGGGTTTCCAGAACGGGCTGCGCGAACTGGCGGCCGAGCAGGGGCTGGACGTGGATGCCATCGTCAGGCAGGCTGGTGACGCGATCTATGCCTCCGGCTTCGTCACCGGACAGGGCACGGCGCATGACTTCTGGCAGCGCATGCGGGAGGAAACGGGCCTGCGCGGCAGTGATGCGGGCCTCACCAGGCGGATCCTGGCCGGTTTCAAACTGCGCCCGTGGATGCTCGACCTCGTGCGGCAATGGCGCGAGCAGGGCCATGTCACCGGGATCCTCAGTGACCAGACGCACTGGCTCGACTGGCTCGACGAGCGTGATCATTTCTTCGCCTGTTTCGATCACGTCTTCAACAGCTACCACCTTGGTCTGGGAAAGCGCGACCCGGCCCTGTACGGGGAGATCGCCGCGCGGCTATGCCTGTCGCCCGGCGAGATCCTCTTCGTCGATGATACCCGCACGCACGTGGAGCGCGCACGCGCGGCAGGCTGGCGGGCCATCCACTACGTGGACCAGGCGGATTTTCTCGCCCGCATCGGCGCGG
>JALTLF010000049.1 GCA_027005735.1 Chromatiales bacterium
GACTGACAGAGGTTGAAATGTCGGTCCCCCCGCCCCCAGGGCGGGGGACAGGGGGCGGGGATCAAGATCCTCGGTCCTCGCCAGTGCTCCGGGTCCATCGGCGCAATAGCGCGCTGATTTGCGCCGTCATTCCCGCGCAGGCGGGAATCCAGGAGAAACAGTCCACTGGACTCCGGGTCTCGCTCTACTCGTCCGGAGTGACATGACTGACAGAGGTTGAAATGTCGGTCCCCCCGCCCCCAGGGCGGGGGACAGGGGGCGGGGATCAGGATCCTCGAACCGCGAACCTGATTCAGTCCTCGCCCAGGGGTTCCATGCCGATGGTGTTGTAGCCGCTGTCCACGTACATGATCTCGCCGGTGATGGCGCTGGCCAGATCGGAACACAGGAAGGCGGCGGCGTTGCCCACTTCCTCGATGGTGATGTTGCGGCGCAGTGGCGCGGCGCGCTCCACGTGATCGAGCATCTTGCGGAAGTTGCTGATGCCGGCGGCGGCGAGGGTCTTGATGGGGCCGGCGGAGATGGCGTTGACGCGGATGCCGTCGGGGCCGAGGCTCTGCGCCATGTAGCGCACGTTGGCCTCGAGGCTGGCCTTGGCCAGACCCATGACGTTGTAGTTGGGCATGGAACGCTCCGCGCCGAGGTAGCTGAGGGTGAGCAGGGCGCCGTCGCGGCCTTCCATCATGTTGCGCCCGGCCTTGGCCAGGGCGGCGAAGCTGTAGGAACTGATTTCGTGGGCGATGCGGAAGCTGTCGCGCGTCACGGCGTCCAGGTAGTCGCCCTCGAGGGCCTCGCGCGGCGCATAGGCCACCGAGTGGACGATGATGTCGAGGCCGTCCCAGAAATCATCGAGGTGCTGGAATACGGCATCGATGGCCTCGTCCTCGCTGACGTCACAGGGAACGATGATGTCCGAATCCAGCTCCGCGGCCATCTTGGCCACGCGGCCTTCCAGCTTGTCGTTCTGGTAGGTGAACGCCAGTTCGGCGCCTTCGCGGCGCATGGCCTGGGCGATACCCCAGGCGATGGAGCGGTTGCTCGCCAGCCCCACGATCAGGGCGCGTTTGCCTGCCAGAAATCCCATAGTCCTGTCCCTCGTCGAAATTTGTTGTTCTGTCTGCGGCGAGGCCTCGCGGCGGCCACGGCAATGAGGCGAATCATACACTAAGTCCTTGGAATCGTTAACCGTTTGTTTGAGTCCCGGCCTGCCTTGCTATAGCATGGGCAGGGTGCCGACCAACCCGGGGAGCCCATGCGGGCCGGAGCGCGACGCCGGGGGGAAACAACAGCGAAGGGGTCGTAAGGTTTTCATGGACAAGCGCTTTACCAGCAAGGATTTCGTTTATTTTTCCATTTTCGCCGTGATCATTGTCCTGCTGGTGCTGGCCATGTACATGGTGGACCGTCAGTGGCTCAAGCTCGCGGAGATGGAACAGGTGATGGCCGAGCAGGCGCAGGATCTGCGCCAGTTGCGCCGCGCCGTGGCCAGCGGCGGCGTCGCTCGCGCGCCGGGCACGGCTTCGCCCGGCACAGCGGGCCCGGCCGACGCCTCGG
>JALTLF010000050.1 GCA_027005735.1 Chromatiales bacterium
TCAACTTCATGGCCTACACCAACCGCGCCATGGTGGCCAACGAGGCGGCCATCGGCCAGTTCTCGGCCTTCGCCGCCTGGCGCAACAAGTACCGCCTGGCGGCGCAGGAACGCACGGCCTCCCTGATAGCACTCAAATCCAGTCTCAACGCCGCTTCAGCCCTGATATGTGGTTGCTTTGGCGACGTCATCGTCAAGATGATCACCGCCATCCCCAAGGCACTGAATCTCAGTGCCCAGCCCATCGGTACGGTGGGCAAGGTCATGGGCGACATGTTTGCGGTGCTCAACTACGGTCTCAATCTCATGTACGGGGGATTCCAGTGGACCGTGCGGGCCAGCAACATGACCGCGCAGATGGACACCACGCCAAAGATCATCGACACCAATGCGCCGGGCGCGCGCCTGTCCAATTTCGGCGCGCTGGCCGTGGTCTTGAGCATGCTGGAGCAGGAACGCTTCCTGTCCTTTGCCGGGCCGAAAGTCAACCGGAAAAAGTACCGCAAAGGCGCCATGCGCCGTTACATCGCCCTGGTCAACGACTCCCGGGACGCCTGGACGCGCGATCGCCGTCGCGACGACCTGCGCACGCCTCCGCTCAACAACACCGTCACCATCATCCCGGCCTTTCTCAGGTTCAGTTTCGACAACTTCGGCTTCGGCTACCCGATACACGGCGGCACCGAGCTGCGCACCCTCGGCAAGGGCAGGCGCGCGCGCGCGCCGGGCTGGTCGTCGGCGGATACCATCGGCTTTGGCTTTTCCGGCGGTATCAGCGTGCGCGTCAACCTCCCGGTGGTGGGGTGGAAGAAGGTGCCCATTCCCCTGGGGGATCTGGCCCAGCTCTCCCTCGGCGGCGCCTCCCAGGAACGGGTGCCCGGCAAGGGCGGCTCGGTGCTCGGCGCGCAAAACATGAAGGGCTGGATGGTGCCGGAACTCTACGGTCAGGCCCCCTATTACACGCGCCTGGCCATGATCGATGCCATTGGCTCGCCGTTGAGTCTCGGGGGTTATCAGCCGCGCACCAAGCACCTCGGCCTGGCACACTACCATTTCATCGATCCCAATCGCTATCCGGCCTCCGATGCGTCTCCCCTGATCATCGTCGGCGTGCGCAAGGATCTGGATGCCCTGGAGACTTCCGATCAGCTCCCGCCGGATCGCCGTCTGGGCGGCGGGCGCTTCCAGCTGGAGACCGTGGTGGGCGCGGCGCGCCCGGATGCCGTCGAGCGCGATCTCGACGAGGCGGCGCGCCAGCGCCTGCGCGAGATGGTGCGCGAGGTACTGGACAGCGGACTCAAGGATGTCGGCAGCCTGCCGCCCCCGTTCAACAGCGTCATCGACGTGGACGACCTGGTGGATCGCATGGTCAATGCCGTCTCCGGCGCCGTGGATCCCGCCATCAGTGTCTTTCTCTCCCCGCTTGATCGCAGCCGGGATCGCAGCGCCATGTTTTCCCTCGCCGCGGCCCAGGTGTACTACAAGAATCCGGAACGTCCTGCTGAACTGGGCTCCATGTTCAATCCCTACTGGGAGGTGCGCATGC
>JALTLF010000051.1 GCA_027005735.1 Chromatiales bacterium
CGCCGCCGCGCGGTGGATTCGGTTTCGACGACACCGGCAGCGGCGAAAAACCCGACAGCGAGACGCGGCAGAAATTTCGCAAGAAGCTGCGCGAGGGTGAACTCGACGAGCGCGAGATCGAGGTCGAAGTCTCCGCCGCCAGCGTCGGCGTGGAGATCATGGCGCCGCCGGGCATGGAAGACATGACCAGCCAGCTGCAGAGCATGTTCCAGAACCTCGGTGGTGGCCGCAAGCAGACCCGCCGCCTGCCCATCCGCGAGGCGATGAAGGTGCTCACCGACGAGGAGGCCGCGCGTCTCATCAACGAAGACGAAATCAAGATGCGCGCCATCGAGGATACCGAGCAGAACGGCATCGTCTTCCTCGACGAGATGGACAAGATCACCAAGCGCTCCGAGAGCAGCGGCCCGGATGTCTCGCGCGAGGGCGTGCAGCGCGACCTGTTGCCGCTGGTGGAAGGCTCCACGGTGAGCACCAAGTACGGCATGGTCAAGACTGACCACATCCTCTTCATCGCCTCCGGCGCCTTTCACCTCGCCAAGCCCTCGGACCTCATCCCCGAGCTACAGGGCCGCTTTCCCATCCGTGTGGAACTCGACGCCCTCACCGCCGGGGACTTCGTGCGCATCCTCACCGAGCCGGACGCCTCGCTCACCGAGCAGTACAGCGCCCTGCTGGAGACCGAAAACGTCACGCTGGACTTCACCGAGGACGGCATCGCGCGCATCGCCGAGGTCGCCTGGCAGGTCAACGAGCAGACCGAGAACATCGGCGCGCGCCGCCTGCACACCGTCATGGAACGCCTGCTGGAGGAAGTCTCCTTCAGCGCCGCGGATCGCGACGGCGAGACCATTCGCATCGATGCTGCCTACGTCAACCAGCAGTTGACCAACCTGGTGCAGGACGAAGACCTGAGCCGCTACATTCTCTGATCCCTTTCCTTGCGCGGCGGCCGGCCCGCGTCGGCGCCCGCACGCAACAACGAGGCACGAACATGACCGACACACCCAGACCCACCGAGATCAACTACCACCAGCAGTCCCGCGTGCTGGAGATCAAGTTCGAAGACGGCGCCAGTTACAACTACACCGCCGAGTTCCTGCGCGTGTATTCCCCCTCGGCGGAAGTGCAGGGCCACGGACCGGGCCAGGAGACCCTGCAACTCGGCAAGGAAGACGTGAAGATCGAGAAGATCGAGCCGGTGGGCCACTACGCCATCCAGCTCTACTTCGACGACAATCACAACACCGGCATCTATTCCTGGGACACCCTGCGCATGTACGGCGAGCGCTACGACGAGCTGTGGCAACGCTACCTGCAGCGCTGCGACGATGCGGGCTACGAGCGCAAGGAAAGTAGCTAAATACGTGCTCCGAATTCCACTACAGTTTACAGACGTCGAACGCTCTCCGAGGCGGCGTTTACGGACCGTCAGCCGCAGGGAAGCGGCTGTCGAGCGTACAGGGACGTATGTACCGCGTGTCCGTAAACGCCGCCCCGGAGAGAGACAGGCAGACGGTGCAATCCGCTTATTCTCAGG
>JALTLF010000052.1 GCA_027005735.1 Chromatiales bacterium
CGCCACTGGTGCTGTTGGTCAGGCGATTGTAGACATCATAGCGCAGGTCCACCTCCCACTTCGGCGTCAAGTGGTAACCGAAGTCCACGTACCAGCCGTTGGCCTCGCCGGTGGTGGCGACGTTGAAGGTCGATACGGCTGTTGCCGCATTATTCTGTGCACCAGCCACCGCACCACCATCGGTGCCGTTGAAGATCATGCCGTCGGCCTTGATGTACTCGAAGTTGGCGTGGACGCGCCCCTTGCGGTAGGTGGAGCCGATGCCGTAGCGGGTGCGGTCATACTCGCCCGCGCCGCCGGTGCCGTTGGCGCCGGTGAGGGTGCGCTTGCCGCTCTGGTGCCAGGCATAGAGTTTCCAGCCCTTGCGGCGCGGCCCCTTGCCGCCATAGACGCGCTCGGAGGACCAGTACAGGTAGGTCTCGCGGTTGTCGTCATTGTCGCCACGGGTGATGCCGTTGCCGTTGCCGATCATGATGGCGTAGGAATGCTCCCAGTCGCCGTTTTTGAAGATCTGGAACATCTGGATGCCGGTATCGCGGAAAGCGCTCACCGGGCCATTGGGCCGGTTGGCGCACGAACTCGCATTACAGGCGGCAGATCCATCACCGTCGAAGAAACGCTCCAGCAGCAGGCCGTTCACCACGTTGGTGAAGTTGATGTAGTCGAACACGTGGATGGCCTGCAGGCCCTCTTCCGAACCCGGCGTCTTGAAGGTACCGATGCGAAAGCGTGCTGCGGGGAAGTAGCTCAGGGTGACGCTGGCATCGGTGATCTTGACGCTGCCGCCGCCCTGGCGGGTGATGCCGTTGTTGCCGTACTCGGCGAGGAAGAAATAGTTGACCCGGCTGTCCGGCGGGAAACCGGTGCCGCGCACGCCCACGCGGGCGCGGATCATGTTGAAGCCCTCGTTGGTCTTCAGATCCGGGCGCATCTGGTTGAAGATGGCATTCTGTCCCGACCAGGGTCCCGCCTTCAGCAGGGTACCGTCAGTGGACACGTATTCCGGCTGGATGAACCCCCACACCTTGGCGCGCGGCGCGGCGCCGGCACGCTCGGTGCCCTGCAGGGCAAGCCAGTTGGCGGCCTGTGCCGAGGAGGCCGCCCCAAGCGCGGCCACGCATCCCGCAATCAGCGCGGTCTTCTTGATTGTTTTGAACATTATTGTCTCCTCAAACTCGATTATTCGTATCTGTTATCGCTTTACTTGCCGTGCCGAAAGCCTCAGGGCTTGATCAGCACGTAACCCTGGTCCATGAGTTCCAGGATGCGCACGACACCCGCCGAAACTTTCACCGCCTTGGGGTTGAGCTGGGGTGCCTCGCCGTCGCGCAGCGATGTCATCTTCCTGATGGTGTTGCCGCAGGCCGCGAAGCGCACGCCGGAGCCGGCCAGTGCCTTGATGCGACCGGCATTGGCGTTCTCGGCGAACAGCAGGCGCAGGCCGGGGCCGAAGGCGACGATCTCGATGGCCACCTGGTCCTGGCCGTAGGCCTTGAGCAGGTTGCTGGCGACATTGAGCACCAGGGTCTGCTTGAAAGGATTGGGATCGCTGATTTGCAGAACTATCTTGCGCTCGGCAAAGCTGTCGTCGGGCTTGGCCGCCGAGGCAAGACCGGCGGACAACAGCAGCACCAGGCCGGTGAGCCATACCAGTACACGTGAAGGATTTAAGGTCATGTTCTCTCCCCTTAATGTGCGTGAGGGTTAATCGGGACCGCCTCCGGCGAAAACCGGATCCGGCCTCGTGTGGATATCCGCATGTGCAGGTGCTGTGATCCGCACAAACGGCTTACCTGTCCTGTCACGACGTGGCGCCCATCACATTTATTCCATACCGGCTTATAAATAAGTTATCGCTAATATAATGAAATGCTTTTTGTGTTGGCGCGCGGCACGTGGTGTGATCGCCGGCGCGTGGTTTCGACGAAGCACGTATCAGACCCGGGAGCGAGGACAGGCCCCGCGGTGGAATAGAATCGGGCTGGACGCCGTCTAACAGATTGACGGGTGACTTCGATGAAGATCCTGGGAGTATTCTGCAAGAGCGCGGAGCTCAAGCGCCGTATCACCGAGCGGCGTGAGCGCCTCTACCGCGTAGCCTTTTCCTGGACCCACGATGCGGCGCTGGCCGATGACCTGACCCAGGAGACGCTCATCAAGGCGCTGCGCAACAGCAAGCAGTTGCGCGATGCGCGGGCGCTGGACAGGTGGCTGTTCGGGATCCTCACCAACTGCTGGCGTGACCACTTCCGCCGCCTGCGACCTACCGAGGATCTCGACAACATGGTGCTCATCGACAATGTCACTCCCGAGGACAACCATGCGCAGCAACATATCGTCAAGCATGTGCGTGCCGCGGTGTCGCAGTTGCCGGAGGCGCAACGGCAGGTGGTCACACTGGTGGACCTCGAAGGTTTCAGCTATGCCGAGGTCGCCGAGGTCCTGGAGATCCCCATCGGCACGGTGATGAGCCGCCTGTGCCGCGCGCGCAAGCGCCTGGCGACGGATTTGCTGGAGATCAAGCCGCAGGCGGATGACGTGTCGCCGCAGCTCAGGAGAGTGAAATGAAGCACGAACAGGTCTTTTCCGACGAGTTTCTCAATGCCTTTATCGACGGCCAGCTGGACGAAGCCGAGCGCAGCCTGTTGCTCGAGGCCCTGCGCGAAGACGAAACCCTGAGCCGGCGCGTGTGCCAGCTACGCAAGGTGCGCGACATGGTGCAGCTTGCCTATCTCGAAGTGGAAGCACCGCCACGCCGCTCCGGCCCCAGGACCAACAGTGCTCCGCGCATGGCGCTGGTGGCCAGTATCCTGATCCTGCTCGGCAGTATTGCCGGCTGGATGTCGCATGCCATGCTTAGCCCGCCGCCACTTTCCGAGCTGGCCGAGGCCATCGAACAGGGCCGCCGGCTGGCCCCCGGCGAACAATGGCGCGTGGTATTGCATGTGACCACCGACGATGAGTACCGCCTCAATACCGTGCTCGAGGAAACCGAGCGTCTGCTGGAGAACCACCGCAAGGCAGGACGCACCGTGGTGGTGGAACTGCTGACCAATGGCAAGGGCCTCAAGCTGCTGCGCTCCGACGCCTCGCCCTTCGCCCGGCGCATCCACGCCCTGCAGGCACAATACGACACCCTGCGCTTCCTCGCCTGCGCCAAGACCATCAAGCGCCTGAAGACGGAAAAGGGTATCGACGTCAAGCTGGTGCCGGAGGCCCGGGTGGTCACCTCGGCGCTCAAGCAGATCATCGAACGCAAGGAAGAAGGCTGGTCTTATATCAGGATCTAATCGGGATCGAGTGGCGAGGTTCGAGGAGCGCGGTCTCTCGCCTGGGTTCCCGCGAAGACGGGAACCCATACGCCGAACCAGGCCACTGGATTCCGCGCCTTCGCCATGCTGCGCATGGCTGCGCCCGGAATGGTGCGATTGTCTTTTCCCCGTGTCCCCCGTGGTTGATCAAACAGGACGCAGGTATCTGCTAGAATCCGCGGCATGTTGCCCGCGCACCTGAGACCTGCCTTTCGTCGCATTCTCTCGCCCCACCAGTGGAAGATCCGCGCCATCTTCTGGCTGGCGGCCATCGGCGTGGGCCTTGCTGCGGCCCTGTTCGCCCTCGTTGCCCGGCTGGCGGATGAGACCCATCATCAGCTCTACCTCCAACAGCCGCTGCTGGCGCTGGCGCTGCCGCCGCTGGGACTCGCGCTCATCGCCTGGCTGACGCGCAAGGTCTTTCTTGGCACCGAGGGCAGCGGCATCCCACAGGCCATTGCCGCGCTGTCCATGCACACCGCCACGGCACGCAATGCGGTGCTGTCCCTGCGCCTGGCCGCCGGCAAGATCCTGCTCACCTGCATGGGCCTGTTCTCGGGTGCCTCCATCGGCCGCGAGGGCCCGACGGTGCACGTGGGCGCCTCCATTATGCACTCGCTGCATCACTTCCACCGCTTCCACGACCGCCACATGATCCGCGCCCTGATCCTCGCCGGCGGCGCGGCGGGGATCTCGGCGGCCTTCAACACGCCGCTCGCCGGGATCATCTTCGCCATCGAGGAAATGGGGCGTTCCTTCGAGTCGCGCAGCAGTTCCACCCTGCTCATCGCCGTGATCCTCGCGGGGATCACCGCCGTCATGATCCTCGGTGACTACACCTATTTCGGGCGCAGCACCGAGACCCTGCCGGTGTCACAGGCCTGGCAGGGGATCCTCGCCTGCGGCATCGTCGGCGGCCTGCTCGGCGGCCTGTTCGCCTCGGCGCTGATCCACGGCACGCGGCGCCTGGCGGGATTCGCCCGTCGCCACCCGGTGACACTGGCCTTCGCCTGCGGCCTGCTGGTCAGTGCCACCGGTTACCTCGCCCAGGGGGCCACCTTCGGCACCGGCTACGAACAGGCCCACCGCCTCGTCACCGGCAGCGGCGAGGCGGACTGGGCCTATCCCTTCTACAAGATGTTCGCCACCGTGGTGTCCTATCTCAGCGGCATTCCCGGCGGGATCTTCGCGCCTTCGCTGTCGGTGGGGGCCGGTCTTGGCGCCGACATCGGTGCCGTACTCGGCATCGGTTCGGCGGCCATCGTCATGCTGGGCATGGTGGGCTATTTCACTGGCGTGGTGCAGACACCCATTACCGCCTTTGTCATCGTCATGGAAATGACCGACAGCTCCTCCATGATGCTCCCGCTCATGGCCACCGCCATCATCGCGCGCCTGGTCTCGCAGCTGGTGTGCCCAAAACCCATCTACGGCGCGCTGGCCGAAGCCTACCTGCAGAAGACCGGCAAGGCTGGGTAACCGCATGGCGCGCATCAACACCAGTCGAACCGCCTTCATCGTCGTGCTGCTGCTCCTCTTCTGGGGTGTCACGGCCGCGCTCATCTGGTGGCCGGGCAAGCCCTCGCCGGCCCCCGACGTCGCCCTTTCACTCACCGACGGGCGCCAGTTGCGGCTGTCCCAGCTGCGCCCCCGCGTGGTGGTGCTCAATTTCTGGGCCTCCACCTGCACGGTCTGCGTGCGCGAGTTTCCGCAGATGCAACAACTGTGGCGCGATTACCGCGAGCGCGGCGTGGAAGTCATCGGCGTGGTGGCCTTCTACGATTCGCCCGTCAACGCCATGCAACTGGTGCAGGCGGCGGGGCTCGCCTATCCCATGGCGCTGGATCTCAGGGCCGATATCGCCCATGCCTTCGGCGGCATCCGCGGCACGCCCACCACCTTCGTCATTGACGGTCGCGGCATGATCCGCGTCCACAGCCAGGGGCGCCTCGACTTCGATACACTGCGCGAGACCCTGGACGCCATTCTGGCCGAATCCCCCGTCCCTTCCGTGGAGGCACGCTGACATGCTCTGGATCAAGTCCCTGCACATCATCTTCATGGTCACCTGGTTCGCCGGCCTGTTCTACCTGCCGCGCCTGTTCGTCTATCACGCCATGACCGAGGACGAGGCCGGCCGCGAGCGCTTCAAGATCATGGAACGCAAGCTGTTCTACGGCATCATGACCCCCGGCGCGGTGCTCACCCTCGTCTTCGGCCTGTGGCTGTGGCTGGCCTGGGGGATCACCGGCGGCTGGCTGCATGCCAAGCTGGCGCTGGTGGCGGTACTCATCGCCTACCACGTCCACTGCGGCAAACTGATGGCGGACTTCAAACACGGACGCAACCGCCACGGCCATGTCTTCTACCGCTGGTACAACGAGTTCCCGGTGCTGATCCTCTTCGGGGTGATCTTCCTGGTCGAGTTGAAACCTTTCTGACAACAGTTTCTGGCTTCGAGCTGCCTCACCAGTATTCCCGCGAAAGCGGGGATACTTGCGCCAAATCAGCCCCCTGGACATCCCACGACACCCGATCCCGCCCGAGGGACGCCCCTGTTCTCCCTATAACCCATTGTTTTTATTACCCAACACGGATTCGTGAAAATGCAAATGAGAATGATTTGCATTAAGTTTTCGTTAAGGTAGAATGCCTCCCAGAATTTTCACAACCACATTGATTCTGAGGAGCCAAACAATGAAGTACACCCTGGGAACCCTGAGCGCCCTGTTGCTGCTCGCCCCCACCCTCGGCCAGGCCGACAACGCCGCGGATCCGCAGCGCGAGATCGAGGCCCTGCGCGAACAGAACCGCGCCATCATGGAGCGCCTCGATGCCACGGCGGAGATGCTCGAAGCCCTCTCCGCGGGCGGCGGCACCGCCGCTCCCGCCGCGCAGGATGCCCTGGGCGCCGATCACAGCCCCTTCCACCACGGGCGCAGCGGTCGCACCACCGTCGGCGCCTACGGCGAGATGCACCTCAACATGCTGGAAAACCAGGGGCCCGCCGGCGGCAACCAGCGCGAAGTGGACTTCCATCGCTTCATCCTCTTCATGGGCCACGAGTTCAGCAAGACCATTCGCTTCTGGTCGGAACTGGAAGTGGAGCACGCCCAGGTCACCGGCAGCGGCGGCGAAGTGGCCATCGAACAGGCCTACCTGGAGTTCGATCTCAATCCCACAATGCAGGCCCGTGCCGGCGTCCTGCTGGTGCCGGTGGGCTTCATCAACGAGACCCATGAGCCGCCGACCTTCTACGGCGTGGAGCGGCCCAACGTGGACAAGTACATCCTGCCCACCACCTGGCGCGAAGGCGGCGTCAGCCTCAGCGGCCGCCTCGGCGAGGGCTGGAGCTATGATCTCGCCGTGTTCTCCGGCCTGAAGATCACCTCGGCCAACTATGCTGTGCGCGGCGGCCGCCAGGCGGTACGCGAGGCCATGTTCGACGATCCGGCCTACAACCTGCGCATCAAGTGGACCGGCGTCCCCGGCCTGGAGCTGGGCGCGACCCTGCAACGCCAGACCAACGTCACCCAGGGTCAGGATCCCAATGCCGGCGCGGCCACCCTCGTCGAGGCCCACGCGGCCTGGCAGTCCGGCCCCTTCGCCCTGCGCGCGGTCTATGCCACCTGGGACCTGGAAGGCAGCGGCCCGGCGGCCGTCGGCGCCAACGAGCAGACCGGCTGGTACGTGGAGCCCGCCTACAAGGTCACGCCGGAAGTCGGGGTTTTCACCCGCGTCAGCCAGTGGGACAATGCCGCCGGCGACAATGCCGACTCGGGGTACGGCCAGATCGACATCGGCCTGAGCTACTGGCCGCATCCGGACGTGGTGATCAAGCTGGACTATCAGGATCAAAGCGCCCCGGCCGGCGCCAGTGAATGGGACGGCTTCAACCTGGGCGTGGGCTACCAGTTCTGATCCGGAACCCGCAACCCGCAACCCGCAGGGCGGGCAGGCACTGGCCTGTCCGCCCTGTGGCAATTTTGCCGAGATGACATGAGACACACTGCTATCCCCGGGATCCTGCTCCTGCTGGCGACCACCGTGGCCCTCGCGGAACAGGTCTTCCAGGAACCCCGTGACTTTCTCGCCGAGGTGTTTGCCGGTACGCCGCCTGCGCCGAGGACCCTGTGGCTCACCGGCACGGTACGTGGCGGGGCGGAGGCCATCCTGGGCCACCGCCCGCGCGGCCTGCGCGTGCGCTACTGGCTGGATGCCGACGTCCCCGGGCGCACCGCCTGGATCCTCGAGGAAATCGGCAAGGAGCAGCCCATCACCGTGGGACTGGTGGTGCGCGAGGGGCGCATCGAACAGGTGAAGGTGCTGGTGTTTCGGGAAAGCCGGGGCTGGGAAGTGCAACGCCCGGCCTTCACGGCCCAGTTCCGTGACGCGCAACTGGACGACGAGAACCGGCTGGATCGTGATATCGATGGCATCACCGGCGCCACGCTGTCGGTACGCGCGCTGAAGAAACTCGCGCGCCTGGCCCTGTTCCTCGACGGGCAGGTAAAGGGGCAGAAACGGGCCACGCCATGACACACCGCAAGCGCCATCGGCGCATCAAGCTGCGTTCGCTGTACAACTGGCACCGCTACCTGGGCCTGACCGCCGCGCTGTTCGTCCTGGTGCTGTCGCTCACCGGCGTCATGCTCAACCATACCGAGGAACTGCGCCTGGACGAGACACCCGTGCGCGCCGCCTGGCTGCTGGACTGGTACGGCATCGAGGCGCCACGGCAGTTGCGCAGCTTCCACGCCGCGCCCTTCTGGATCACCGAGGCCGACGGGCGCCTGTTCCTCGATGGCGAGGCCGTGGACACCGGCACGGATGGGCAACACCGCCTGGTCGGTGCCCTGCGCAGCGCCGATCTGCTGGTGATCGCCCTGCGTGACGCCATGCTGCTCTACACCACCGATGGCGAGTTTATCGAACGCCTCGGCCCCAGCCACGGCCTGCCCGCAACCCTCACCCGCCTGGGGCTCACGCCGGACAATACCCTCTGCGTGCGTGCAAACGACGGCATCCATGCCACCGACCGCGAGTTCACCCGCTGGTGGCGTGACGATTGCGCCAGAGTACGCTGGAGCACGCCGACGGCCTTGCCGGAAACACTCGCCGCGCGGATCGGCGAGCGCTATCGCAGCGAACAGGTGAACTGGGAGCGCGTCACTCTCGACCTGCACAGCGGCCGCCTGTTTGGCACGCAGGGGGTGCTGGTGATGGACGCCGCCGCCCTCCTCTTCGCCTTCCTCGCCATCAGCGGCATCCTGCTGTGGCTCATCCGCATCTACAAGCAGCGGCAGCACCGGCGCCATGGGCAGCATGGCCGCCGGCGACGCTGAACGGCCCACAGGCATCGTGTTCATGGATATGCCTTCCCCGCATGAGATCCCGGCCGACCTGCTGGCGCTGTTGCCCGACTGGGCGCGCTGGCTGGCGCAGGACGCCGATGGCAGCTGGTGGTGTTACGAACACGAGCCCAACCTTGCCCACCTCAACTGGTACGAAAACGAAGTGGGCCGCAGCGTGCGCATCCGCAAGGACGCACCCAACCCGTGGTGGCGCGAAACGCTCCTTGCCGTGCCGTCCGTCTGAAAGCGCGGCACGGTACGCCGATTCAACAGGAGAGGGAAACCGCCTCAGAGCCGCAGCTTGAGTGTCACGAAAAGGCGCTCATCCACACGGTTGTCAAAGGACAGTCCATCGTAGTCGGCGCCCAGGTTCTGGCCAGTGAAGATCAACTCGGCATCCTTGCCATGCAGCTGAAAGCGGTAGGCCAGCCGTACATCCAGCTTGTTGATCTGATCGAGCATGACATTCCGGCCCAGCCGACCGACATCGTCGATGAGGTAGTAGCCGGCGCTGGCGGTAAAACGGGCATTGACCGGATAGATGAGCAACAGGTTGAGCAACTGGTCCGGCACGGACTTGCCAAAGGCCTGGGTAACGGCACTGCTTGCCGGATCCAGCTCGGCATTGGCATAACCCAGGATCAGGCGTGCGCGGTTCCGGAAACGGTATTGCAGCGAGACTTCCAGGCTGTGCAGGGCCGCATCACCCACGTTGGCAACGTAGTCGGCGCCGGGCGGAAAACCGAGGTCAGGGTAAGCGGGATCGTTCTCCGTGCCGATGAGTCCTTTCAGGTCATAACGCGTGTAACTCAGGTCGTAGGCCAGGCGCCCATCCAGGGCCTGGCCGACTAGCCCCACGCCGGCGGCAAGGAGTTCCTCGGACTGAATATTGAAACGCTTGTAGAGCAGCTGTTCGTCGGGAGGACTCACCCCCGGCACCGACACCTTCCAGTCCGGATACTGTTCGATGGCCACCGGGGTTCGCGTTGCCGAGGTGATGAGCAGGCGCAGGGTGGTATCCGGCTGCAGGTGGTAGTTCCAGGACAACAATGCCGAGAGTTCGTCCCGGGTGACGATGTCGTTGTCTTCATACATCAGTCCGCCGTTGATGAGACCGGCCTCGCCGAGATCCCAGGAGGCGTTGACGAAGGCACGCCGGGTGCGCACCTTGATGGGCGAGTTGAGCACGTAGCGCGCGGTGGTGACTTCATCGCGGCGCAGACTGCCACCCCAGGCCAGATTGATACCGCTGCGCGAGGTCAGGGTGTGCTGGAACTCGATGTCATAGCGTTCCGCACGATAATTCTGGTCATAGGGAATCATCACGTTCAAGGGCGGACCGACGTTGAGCGTGAACTCCTCGATATGGTCGTCGAGGTTGTGGTAGGCCTGAACGTAGATCTCCTGGTCCTCACCGATGACACGTTGCCAGCGAAACAGCTGGTAGTTGCTACGCAGGTGTCGCAGGTGCGGTGGCGTGCTGGCATCCAGCGGTTCGTCCTGCTGGTAGTCGCCTTCGCTGTAGCCGAGATCCGCGGTCAGCAGGTCGCGGCCGTTGGGGCGATAATCGACGCGGCCATTGAAGAACCGGATGTCCTTGCCGTCGTAGCGGTTGACGAAACCGCTGTTTTTCTGCGTCCAGGCGGCGAAACGATAGTCCGCGTTACCCTCGCTGCCACCGGTGCGCAGGCTGTACTCCTGCACGCTGTCGTCGCCCAGGCTCATGCGCGCATCCCAGCCGCTATCGAGTCCCGGCGCACGGGTGATGATATTGATCACGCCGAGAAAGGAGTTGGACCCGTAGCTGGCGCCGTTGGGGCCGCGGATGACCTCGATGCGTTCGATGTCGTCGATATTGAGGGGCAACATGGACCAGACCGGCCCGCCCAGGGTCGGCGTATAGATGGAACGCCCGTCCACCAGTACCTGCATGCGGCGGGAGAGGAAGGACTCCAGCAGCAGGTAACCCGCCACGGGGGTATGGCCTCGGTCGAAACCCACCACCATGCCCGGCACCAGGCGCATGAGTTCGGCTACCTCGGTAAAACCCGAGGCCTCGATCATCTCGCGGTCGATGAGGGTCACCGCCACCGGTGCATCTTCCCGGTCCTGGGGCAGGCGCGAGGCCGTGAGCAACACCGGCAGATCGCCATAGAAGGCTTCCTCAGGCAACAGGGACTCCCCCGGCGCCGCGGCGTTCCCCGGCAGGGGAAGGAACAGCAGGGCCAGGCCGAGCGACAGATTTGGCGCGAATGCAGGCAGTTTCAAGAAAAGATACTTCTAATTTGGTATTGTTTTCTGGCGTATTCCAATCTTACCGCGACCGGGGCAACATGGCACCCCTGCGACGAACGGCGCGGCGACGGAAGGGCGGTTTTCCCGCCCGGCGGCCTCCGCCACGCCCACAGGGCAGGGAACGTGAGCCGAGTGGGCGCCACGAGCACCTTTTCGTACTAGCCTGTCAACCCAATGTTCCCGGTGGCGTTGTTTCGGATATCGTTGTCCCGGGCACGACGCCAGTCCGTACCCGGAAAAAAAACCACCCGCGGCGCCAGGCGCGCGGGCCATAAACTGGAGGCACGACCTTGAACATGATTGAGAAGCGGCCGGCCTGCCGCCGCGCACTGACCCTTTTGCTCTTCACCGCCGCGCTGACCGGCCCCGCCCCGGCGGCCGATTTCGACCTGTGGCTGGAGACCAGCCAGGACGACGCGGGCATCGACACCACCTACGCCGAGCTGGGCATCACCCTGGACAACGGTGTACGCCTGGATATTGGCGGCGGCAGTACCGACTACAACGACGGCGGCGCCAGTGTCTCCCCCACCAGCAGTGCCTTCGGCATATCGGCACCGCTGGACCAGACCTTCGTACCGGCCCTGCGGCTCGACAACTGGCAGGCCGAGGGCGTCATGGAGACCTCGACGCTGCGGCTGGATCTCGGCTACAACCTGGAGAACTGGACCCTGCGCGCCTCGCCCCTGCTCAAGGACATCACCCTGCGGGTCAACCCGCCCATGGGCAGCGCCTTCGATGCCGAGACCCAGGCCCGGGGCTTCGAGGCCAGCGCCACCTGGTACGGGTGGGACGACTGGTCGCTGGGGCTGCGCGCCGGCGGCTACAGCTACGACAGGGATCTCAGCCGGCTCAATACGCGCGTCGCCGCGCGCATCTTCAGCGAACAGGCGCTGACCTCCTCCAGCACCCTGCCGGAGCGCTGGCACGGCGTATCCCTCAGCCGCTACACCAACTGGGGCGCCCTGGGCCTCAACTACGACGTCACCACCTCGGCGGTCACCCTCAGCGATGCGAAGACACCCTCGTTCAACATCACCCTGAATCTGAGTGACGAAGTCGGCCTCTACGGGGAAGTGGGGGAAACCCGGCTCAGTGACGGTTCGACCATCGCCTACAGCCGGCTGGCGCTCACCGTGAGCTGGTGAGGGTGGACGCTCAGTCGCAGCCGGACTCGCGCTGGTCGTAGATGGACATGATGGTGCGCAGCTCGCGCAGGACTTCCCGGCGCTGCTCGGGGCTCAGGCGACGGGTGGCCGCCGGGGCCTCGCCGGCGCTGAGATGACGAATGGCCTGGCGCACCGACTGGCAGCCCTGCTCGCAGAGCTGTTCCACGCAGCGGTTGATGTCGGGATCGTGCATGGGTCACATTCTAGCGTATCCCGCCGCCGACCGCCGCCCCCCTCGTCGCCCGTGGCCAGTGCGCCCTCCCGCCTGCCCGACTACAATGCGGACAACAACAAGAATCGACTGCACGGCCGGGGGAAACACCACTCATGAATGTACGCGACG
Organism: Chromatiales bacterium; assembly: GCA_027005735.1. Lineage (GTDB taxonomy): Bacteria > Pseudomonadota > Gammaproteobacteria > CAMYNG01 > CAMYNG01 > HyVt-448. The sequence continues at coordinate 12,473 of JALTLF010000052.1, forward strand.
ATCTGGTCCGCCACTACCAGTGGCTGCGGCGCTACGAACTCAATGACTCCCACAGCGGCAACGCCTCCATCCGTGAGGGCGACGTGGTCTGGGTCACCCCCACCGGCGCCGCCGCCGACACCCTGCAGCCCGCCGACCTGGTGCGCTGCGACGTCCACGGCCACATCGGCGGCGGGGCCTCCCTGGACGCGCCGCTGCACGTCATGGTCTACCAGAAGAATCCCGACGCCCGCGCCGTCCTGCACAGCCACTGTCCCTACACCGTGGCGCTGACCATGGACGGACAGGAATTCGTCCCCGAGGACTTCGAGGGCCATTACTACTTCCCCACCGTGCCGGTGGCCAACATCTCCCACCAGGACTACCTGCGCGAGGCCCCGCTGGCAGTGGCCGAACTGCTCGCCGACTATCGCATCGCCGTGGTGCGCGGCCACGGCGTCTACGCCCAGGCCGAGAGCCTCGACCTCGCCTACAAGTGGACCTGCTCGCTGGAACAGTCGGCCAAGACCGCCTGGCTCGCCCGCCTCGCCCATCCCGGGGGGCATGGCTATTCGCCCGCGGGTTAAGGTGTTTTTCAAGGGTTTTTTTCGCCGCCCCGGCGGCAACTTTTGACGGGAAGGGGGACGGTATTTTCGTTCTCGGGCGGGAAACGCCAAAAGGCGAAACACGAGTGTACGGGGTGCGGGGGTTTTCCCTCCCCTTACGCCGCGCCGAGCGTGGCGGGGTGTGAACGGACAAAGCCCCATGCGCAGCATGGGGTCGCCGCAGGGAAGCGGCGAATTGGCAGCGGGCCAGGGAGGGCCCGTCTGCCAATCCCGGAACACCCCGGCAAGCGAGGGCACTGCCGCAGGCAGCGCGGCGTGGGGGGTGTCCTTTCTTTTGGGTACTTTTCTTTGGACAGGCAAAGAAAAGTACCTCGCTCGCAGGGCGAGCGAAAAAGCACCTTTGAAAAAATAAAAAGTATTTTCCGGGAATGCCGCAAAAACTGGCCCGCAACAGGTGAAAAACTAATATGAAACCCGCCGCCTGGCAGGCAACCCGTCACACCTCGACCATGTCGAAGTCCCCTTTCCCCGCCCCGCATTCCGGGCATTTCCAGTTCTCCGGGATGTCTTCCCAGCGGGTGCCGGGGGCGATGCCTTCCTCGGGCAGGCCTTTTTCTTCGCTGTAGATAAAGCCACACACTACACACATATAGGTCTTGTACGCCATGAGGTCTCCTGCGGTGCCGGGTTGTGTTCTGCGCGCGCCGATTGTCGCAGGAACGCCCCCGCGCCGACAAGCGGCAGCGGGCGCCGGGAGTGGTACACTTTCAAACATGAACACAGAGAGGACAGCGCCCGCATGAACGGCGAAGCCGCCATTCCCGCCGTGCTGGCCTTCGCCGGCCTGGATCCCAGCGGCGGCGCCGGCCTGGTGGCCGACGTGGAAGCCGTGGCCAGCATGGGCTGTCACCTGTGCCCCATCGCCACGGCGTTGACGGTACAGGACAGCCGGCGTGCCTACCGCTACGAGTGCGTGGACAGCATGCTGCTGGTGGAGCAGGCGCGCGCCATCCTCGCCGACATGCCCGTGCGCGCGGTGAAGATCGGCATGCTCGGCGAGGTCGCCGCCGCCGAGGTGCTCCACTCCCTGCTCATGGAGCACCCCGAGCTGCCGGTGGTCTTCGACCCGGTGCTGGCCGCGGGGGGCGGCGGTTCCCTGTCCGACGACGCCCTGCTGGACGCCATCCGCAGCCTCATCCTGCCGGTGACCACCATCCTCACTCCCAACAGCGAAGAGGCGCGCCGACTGGCGCCGGCGGCGGACAGCCTCGACGCCTGCGCCGAGGAACTCCAGTCGCTGGGTTGCGAGTACGTGCTCATCACCGGCGGTCACGAGCCCACCCCCGAGGTGCACAACACCCTCTACAGCGGTCATCGCCGGCTGGAGGAATGGACCTGGCAGCGCCTGCCCGACGACTACCACGGTTCCGGCTGTACCCTGTCGGCCGCCGTCGCCGGGCTGCTGGCCCACGGCCTGGAACCGTTCACCGCCCTGCACGAGGCCCAGGAATACACCTGGGAAACCCTGCAACACGCCTATACCGCCGGTGCCGGCCAGCGCCTGCCCAACCGCCTGTTCTGGGCGCGCGGCGATGACTGATCCCCGTCTCGCCGGACTCTACGCCATTACCCCCGCCGCCGACACCGACCTCGCCCCGGCTGTGGAGGCGGCCCTGCGTGGCGGCGCGCGCGTGATCCAGTTCCGCGACAAGCACGGCGCGCCCGCGTGGCGGCGCGCGCAGGCCGAGGCCCTCCTCGCCCTGTGCCGCGCCCACGACGCCCTGCTGCTCGTCAACGACGACGTGGAACTGGCCGCCGCCGTTGGCGCACACGGCGTGCACCTGGGCCAGGATGACATGCCGCCGGCCGTGGCGCGCGCGCGGCTCGGCGCCGAAGCCGTCATCGGCGTCACCTGCCACGCCAGCCTGGCACTGGCGGAGCAGGCCACCGCCGCGGGCGCCGACTATGTCGCCTTCGGGCGTTTCTTTGCTTCGCGCAGCAAGCCCGAGGCTCCGCCGGCACCCGTTGCGCTGCTCGGCGAGGCGCGCCGACGCCTCGCCCTCCCCATTGTTGCCATCGGCGGCATTACCCCGGAAAATGGCGCGCAACTGATCGCCGCCGGCGCTCACATGCTGGCGGTCATCGAGGGCATTTTCGGCCGGCCCGACAGCGAAGCCGCCGCGCGCGCCTGTGCCGAACTGTTCCGCACGAACGAGTACAAGCCGAATTACACCAAGGAGTCCCCATGAGCCGATCCCACGATCTCTTCGTCGCCGCGCAGCAACACATCCCCGGCGGCGTCAATTCCCCGGTGCGTGCCTTCAGGGGGGTGGGCGGCGAGCCGGTCTTCTTCCAGCGCGCCGAGGGCGCGTACCTGTTCGACGAGGATGGCAGGAAGTACATCGACTACGTGGCCTCCTGGGGACCGATGATCGTCGGCCACAGCCACCCCGCGGTGGTGCGCGCGGTACAGGAGACCGCGGCGAAGGGCCTGAGCTTCGGCGCCCCCACGGCGCTGGAAGTGGAGATGGCCGATCGCGTGTGCGCCATCATGCCCTCGCTGGAGATGGTGCGCATGGTCAACTCGGGCACCGAGGCCACCATGAGCGCCATTCGCCTCGCGCGCGGTTTCACCGGCCGCGACAAGATCGTCAAGTTCGAGGGCTGCTACCACGGTCACGCCGATTCGCTGCTGGTCAAGGCCGGCTCGGGGGCGCTGACCCTGGGCGTGCCCACCTCGCCGGGCGTGCCCACCGGACTGGCGCAACACACCATCACCCTGGCCTACAACGACATCGAGCAGGTGCGCGCCGCCTTCGCCGAGGCCGGCGGGGACATCGCCTGCATCATCGTCGAGCCGGTGGCGGGCAACATGAACTGCGTGCCGCCGGTGCCCGGTTTCCTCGAGGGCCTGCGCGCGATCTGCGACGAGTACGGCAGCGTGCTGATCTTCGACGAGGTCATGACCGGCTTTCGCGTGGCGCTGGGCGGGGCGCAGGCGGTCTACGGCGTGAAACCCGATCTCACCACGCTGGGCAAGGTCATCGGCGGCGGCATGCCGGTGGGCGCCTTCGGCGGCCGCCGCGACATCATGGAACACATCGCGCCGCTGGGCCCGGTCTACCAGGCGGGCACCCTGTCGGGCAATCCCGTTGCCATGGCCGCGGGACTGGCCAATCTCGAACTCATCAGCCAGCCCGGCTTCTACGAGGCCCTTGGCGCGCGCACCACGCAACTCACCACGGGCCTGCGCGAGCGCGCCCGCGCCGCCGGCGTGCCCCTGAGCACCAACCAGGTGGGCGCCATGTTCGGTTTCTTCTTCACCGGGGACGAGCAGGTAAGCAACTTCGCCCAGGTGAGCGCCTGCGACGTGGCGCGCTTCCAGAAGTTCTTCCACGCCATGCTCGAGGCCGGTATCTACCTCGCGCCCTCGGCCTACGAAGCGGGCTTCGTCTCCGCCGCCCACACCGAGGCCGACATCGAGGCCACCCTGGCGGCGGCGGAACGCGCCTTCGCCGCCATCGCCTGAAGGCGGGGCGCCACGGCCTGCCTTCACGGCAACGGCGATGCGACGCCAGCGGCAAAACCCCATCCCCCCGCGGCCGGCGTGGCGGGCACTGCCCATGGCGCTGCTGGCGGTATCCCTTGCGACACCCCAGCCGGCGCGGGCGGCCTGCGAGCATTTTCCGCTGCCGCCGCGCGAACAGACGCGCTCTCCCTACTACGACGGTCCCGGCGCCCTGGGTCCCCTGCACGGCACCCTGACCCTCGACTGCCTGCGCTACGCCGGCTACGTCACCCGCGCTGAGCGACGCATCGCCATCCTCGAGGACGACCGCGGCAAGCGCTGGCAAGTGCACGTGGGCAGCTACGTGGGAGACCACTTTGGCCTGGTCGAAGCCATCCACACCGACCATGTCCTCATCGTCCAGGTGGTGCGGGAAAACGGGCAATGGGTGGAACGCCTCCGCCGCCTGCCGCGCCGCGGGGACTGATGGCGGCGGTGGCGTTGCGGAATTTCAGTATACTGCCCCCATGAACGAGGGCAGTTTCCACGAGGCGCTGGCCTGGGTCGCGGCGCACCCCGCCTGGACCGGCCTGTTCGTCTTTGTCGTCGCCTTCCTCGAATCCCTGGCGGTGGTGGGCGTGCTGGTGCCGGGCGCCATCATGATGGTGGCCTTCGGCGCCGCCATCACGCTGGACTACATGGCCTTCTGGCCCACCGTGGCCTGGGCGGTGGCCGGCGCCATCGCCGGCGACCTGCTGAGTTTCTGGCTGGGCTACCGCTTCAAGGACGGCCTCACCCGTTGCTGGCCCCTGTCGCGCCATCCCGAGCTGCTGCAACGCGGCATCAGTTTTTTCGAGAAGCACGGCGGCAAGAGCATCGTCCTCGGGCGCTTCGTCGGCCCCCTGCGCGCCATCATCCCCACCGTCGCCGGCATGCTGCGCATGCCCCTGCGCCGTTTCCTGCTGGCCAATGTCCTCTCCGCGCTGGCCTGGGCGCCCCTGTATCTCGCGCCGGGGATCATCCTCGGCGTGTCGCTGGAACTGGCCTCGGAAGTGGCCGGTCGGCTGGCGGTGGTCTTTCTCGGCACGCTGCTGGCGCTCTACCTGTTGATCGTCCTGTTGCGCTTCGTCTATCGCCACACCCTGCCGCACCTGGACGCGCTCATGTCGCGCCTGCTCAACTGGAGCAACCGCCATCCCCGCCTGGGTCACCTGTCGGCGGCGGTCATCGATCCCCGTCACCCCGAGACCCGTTTCCTCTCCCTGCTGGCGCTCCTGCTGGTGGCGGCCACGCTGGCCTTCGTCGTCCTCATGCACCAGCTCTGGGGGGAACCTTCGCCCGGCTCATTGAGTCACCTGCTGGCCTCGCAGCTCGCCGGCCTGCACAATCCCGTGGCGGACACGGTGGCGGGCTTCTTCGCGCGTCTCGCCGATCCCCTGGTGGTGGCGCTGTTCGTCACCGGCCTGTGCGGCTGGTTCGCCGCCCACCGCCGCTGGAAGGCGGTGGGACACCTGCTCGCCTCGCTGCTGCTCCCGGTGCTGACCCTGGTGTTGCTCAAGAGCCTGTTCGCCCTGTCCATGCGCGGACCCGCCGGCACCGAGACCTTCCCCATCAGCAGCCTGGGCCTCGCCGTGAGCGTCTATGGCTTCACCGCCATCGTGCTGGGCGGCGAGCTGGCGCCCCGCTGGCGCCTGAGCCTCTACAGCGCCACCCTGCTGCTGGTGGCAAGCATGGTCTTCGCACGCCTCTACCTCGGCCTGGACTGGCTGGCCTACAGCCTCAGCGCCATCCTCATGAGCACCGTGTGGTTCGCCCTGCTGGGTATCGGTTATCGTCGCCATACCCCCGACGTGCGCCACCGGCCGGCGCACGTGCCGGCGGCGGCCTTCTTCCTGTTTCTCGCCGTACTCGCCGCGCAGGCCTTATTCCCCCCACCCGCGCCGGCGCCCACTGCCCCGGCGGTGGCGGAGCTGGCGCTGGCGGACTGGCGGGCGGGCGCCTGGCGCCGCCTGCCCCGCTGGCGCGACGACTTGCGCCACGCGGGCAACCATCCGTTCAATCTGCAATGGGCGGGAGCCGCCGGGGACATCGTCGGCGTGCTGGAGCGGGCCGGCTGGCAAAGGGCGCCCGCCAGCGACGCGCGGCGCCTGCTGCAGTGGTTCAATCCCGATGCCGTCGCCGACGCCCTGCCGGTGCTGCCGCAGGTGCACGCCGGGCGCTATGAAGATCTGCGCCTGGTGCGCCCACTGAACGGCGACGCCCATCACCTGGACGTGGTCCGCCTGTGGCGTTCGCGCTTCGTCATCGCGCGGGAAGTGCAACGCCTCCCCCTGTGGTTCGGCACCGTCTCCACCCTGGAACGGGGGCGCGTGGCGGGCCTCAACCTGCTGCGCACCGACCCCGATTTCGCCGCGCCCCTGTCGCGCCTGCGCGCCACGCTCGCCGGCCCCGGGCGCAACATTCGCCTGCTCCCCGCCACGCCCGACCTGCTGCTGGTGCTCCCGGCAGAAAATATCCCCTGACATATCAGGCGTATTGCCTCGTGGCACGGATACCGCCATCCGGCGCAACTTAAAGAAAACCGGCATTCTGCCGACAACATCGGAAGTACGAATCAGTCAGTTCATGGGAGTAGTCAGAATGAAGAAAAACCTGCCTGTGACCGACACGGAAGTCCCTGTTGCCGACGATGCGAACATCCTCTCCACCACCGATCCAAAAGGTCGCATCACCTATGTGAACGACGATTTCATCGCCATCAGCGGTTTCGAGCGCGACGAGCTGATTGGCAAGGCACACAACATCGTGCGTCATCCCGACATGCCGCCCGCGGCCTTCGAGGATCTCTGGCAGACCATCAAGCGTGGCGAATCCTGGATGGGGATCGTCAAGAACCGCTGCAAGAACGGCGATCACTACTGGGTCAGCGCCTATGTCACGCCCATCATGCGTGACGGCGAGATCGTGGAGTACCAGTCGGTGCGCAGCAAGGCCACCCCGGAGCAGATCGCCCGCGCAAAGACCCTCTATGCAAGGCTCAACGAGGGCCGCGTGCCGCGCGGACTGAAGCGCCGCGCGCTCCCCTTTCAGACCAAACTCATTCTGACATTCGCGCTGGCGCTCGGCGCCACGCTGGCCTGGCCCGTGCTCAGCGGCCGACTGGATGTAATAAGCGCGCTCCTTGCGCTGCTGCCGGGCGCGCTCATCGCGGGCGCCTTCATTTATCGCGAACTGCGCCCCTTGTGCCGCGTGTTCCGGCGCGCCCGCGATATTTTCGACAATGCCATCGCCCGCGAAGTCTATGTCGGCAGCCAGAGCGAAGTCGGCCAGGTCCTGCTGGCCCTGGAATACCTGGAAAAGGAGACCGGCGGCATCGTCGGGCGCATCGCCGACAGCTCCGGCAAGATATCCGACTACGCCGGCAAGCTGAACGCCTCCATCGAACTGAACCAGGTGAGCATCAACAGCCAGCACAGCGAAACCGACCAGGTGGCCACGGCGGTCACCCAGATGTCGGCCAGCATCCAGGAGGTGGCCAACAACGCGCAACTTACCGCCGAGTCGGCGAGCCGCGCCAACGAGGAGGTCAACACCAGTCGTGCCGTGGTGGACCGCACCATGGACGCCATTCACCGCCTCGCCGAGGAAGTGGAACAGGCGCGAACCGTCATCATGGATCTGAGCAAGAACAGCGAACGCATCAGTTCCGTGGTCAACGTCATCAGCGATATCGCCGAGCAGACCAACCTGCTGGCCCTGAACGCGGCCATCGAGGCCGCGCGCGCCGGTGAGCAGGGCCGGGGCTTTGCCGTGGTGGCCGACGAAGTACGCACGCTGGCCAACCGCACACACGACTCGACGCGCGAGATCCAGGAGATGATCGAGCAACTGCAACAGGGCACCAACCGCGCCGTGGAAGTCATGGGCCGCAGCAGCGAACAGGCCGGCCACAGCGTGGAGCGCGGCCGCGAGGCGGTGGATTCCCTGGAAGCCATTCGCCAGGCCGTCTCCAACATCAACGACATGGCGGCGCAGATCGCCACCGCGGTGGAACAGCAAAATGCCGTGGCCCGCGAGGTCAACCAGAATGTCGTCAACATCCAGCAGACCTCCGAGATGACCCTCGACGGCATCAACACCTCGCGGGGCGCCAGCGACGTCATGATCCGGGAGGCCGAGGCCATGAAGGTATTATCCGCCCAGTTCTGGGAAAAACGGCGGGTATGATGACGGGCGGTGGTGACGCGCCTCAGCCGTCCCCCGTCGGTACGCGACGCCGTTGCAGCTCCAGGATCCGCAGGCCTGCGTCGGCGGGGCTTTGCGTGCTCTGCCGGTAGTTCTCCCAGGCCACCGCGCCCCGGCGGCGGAAGGCGTCCTCCACTGCCCGCAGGTAGGATCGGCTGATCACGGCCGTACCGGCGGACAGGCCCCGTGCGAAACGCTCGCGTCCCGCTTCGCTGCCGACAAAGGTAAACACCCTGCCCCCGCAGGGGGCGTCCAGCAGCGCATCGCCGATCTCGTGCAGGACGTAGTTGCGTTCACGCGCCTCCAGGCGGGACAGTTCTTCCTCGCTGACGCGCGCCAGTACCCCGACCATCTCGCCCTCACCCTCGCGTTCGATATCGAGGTAGGCGACATAGACTTCCGGCGGGGCGTCCTCGCCGGGGGCGAAGTATTGCTTGTAACCCGGGATGGCCTCGCGGTTGTCCATGGCCACGCGCCAGACGCGCCGGTAACCCTTCAGGCGGGCGAGGGGGAAATCCTCCGCGCTCCAGTCCTCGCGCCGCAGGGTGCGCGCAAAGGAGGCGGGATCCACCAGGGATCCATAGCCGAAAACGTAGCAGGCGCTCTCCACCTTGCCGAGGGGTTCGGCATTGGCCTGGAAGGCTTCGCGCAGGGAGGCGGGCGGACGGCATTTCCGCCAGCCCGACTGGCAACGCGCATGCGTGTAGTCCGGCGTCACCGAGCTGTAGCTACCAAAATAGACCTGTCCTTGCGCCACCACGTAGCGATGCTCGCCGTAAACCGACTGATCCACATCCCCCATCACGCCGGTGATGACGACGTAGAACTCCTCCACCGGAAGCTCGCGCGCCCTTCGTTCATCGTGGTAGATGACGCGGCTGACGAAATGGTCTTCAGTCACCCCGACGATGCGAAAACCCCGCTGTTCGAGATCGGCGCGCAGGCGCAGGGGAATATAGGGCTCGGCAAGGGGCTGGTTCGGGGGATGGTCGCGTATGACGACATTGCGAATCGTTGTGGCATCCACCCGCACGCGCGCGATGATGCGAATGCCGAGCCCCGTGATGGTCACCGGCGCGGCATAGACGCTGCATACCAGCCCGTGACAGCCACGCGCGTCGCGCACCACGTTCAGCGTGGATTTGAAGTGCAGCAGGCGCTTGGGCCGCACCACCAGGGCGGTGAAATAGGCCACCACGGCAGCAAAGAAAAACAGCGCGAGGAACAGCAGGATCATTTCCAGCAGGCCGTCCACCACCGGCCGGCCGCCGACACACTGTCCATCGACCTCTCCCAGCGTCACGAAGGAGATGAAGGCACGCTCGATACAGGGCCAGAAGGCCGTGCCCGGCAGGGACTGCGCATAGAACAGCCCGGCGAAGGCCAGCACGCAGAGCATCACGACGACGGCGGTCAACAACAGGAAAGTGGGATAACCCCCACCGGCCCACTGGTGAAGTAGCCAGTTACGCAGGCTGTCGCGCCACGCGTGTTGAAATTCCTGTTTCATCTCCCCCGCTTTCCCGGAAGGCGCCGCGACCATCGCGACAGGCAAGACCCTACTAAATCATTCCAGGGATTGCCAATACGCCGCAAGGTGGCGATGGGTACGGAAAAGAAGCGGATCAGCGCGTCTCCAGTTCGTGCAAGGACTCGTTGATCACCGCGAGGCGTTGCAGGGGATTGTCCAGCTCCAGCAGGGCCTGCTTGCGACGCAGATCCAGCGGCAACAACTCGGTGAGACGCGCGCTCACCCAGCAGGCGTCCTCCAGACGTTTCTTCATGGTGGTGAAGGGTGGATCCAGCTGTCCGATGATGCGTTCCAGCAGCTCCGCCAGCGGGTTGAATTCATCCGGCAGGCTCTGCGCCGGTTCGTTGGGCAGCATTTCCACCTCGCCCTCCAGCCAGCCCCCGGGACTGACCTGCTGACGCAATACGCGGAAGCGCTGGTCGCCCATCATGGTCACCCCCAGCAGGCCGTCGCTGCGGCGGTTCCAGTAACTGATGTGACACAGGGTACCCACCTGGTGGGTGCGTGCCGGCG
>JALTLF010000053.1:0-3246 GCA_027005735.1 Chromatiales bacterium
TTTCCTTCTATTAATCTCGTCAATTAATACAAGATCAAAAAACACCATGTGTGTCCACCCAATCCTCTTTATGCCCAAATCATTGTTTTTGATCGCTTTTTTGTGGGGATAGGTCAGGGTCTGTCCCGGTTTTACGCGGTTTTACGCGGTTTTACGCGGTTTTACGGTTTTACTGGGACCAGCATTCGGCCACGGTGCCGGGCAGGCCGCCCGCTATGCCCTGTACGCCCGCCTGGTTGAGGGTGAAGTCGCGGCAGCGCCCATCTTCGGCGATCTGCAGGGCGCCGGCGGTGGCGGTGAGGGTATAGCTGTCGGCATTGGGCACGGCAACGGTAATGGTGTAGTAACCGCGGCAGGAGATGAAAGGTCCCCCCACCCCGCCGGTATAGCCTCGGCCGGAGGAACAGTCCTGGTAGCTGGCGCCCGGTGCCGAGCCGGGATGGCTGGCGAGGTAATTACCGAGCGCCGCCGCATTGTAGGAGCCGGTATCGCCCCGCATCTGTTCCATGGCCACCCGTGCGCCCTGCAGGGCGACGATGGCGTCGGTGCGCCGGTTCTTGGCTGCCTGCTGGTCGTAAAAATTCCATGAGATGGTAGCCAGAATGGCGATGACGGCCACGGTGACCATCAGCTCCACCAGTGTCAGGCCCCTGTTCAGCTTGAATTGTTTCAAACGAACGACTCCTTAATAATCTCGTTAACTATTTGATATTGATTGCCTGCACCGCATAGCCAGGATAAGTATATACCACCTCCACTAACATCCCTCGACGTAGCGCACTCACGGATAACCTGGCCCCTTCTGCCGAGTACACAGGCGTATTGTCAGTAAGCGGGAAGGGAAAATCAGATACAACGATCTTGTCCGGCTGGATGGTATGGAGTTTGCCTTCCATTGTTTGCAGTGTCGGGTTGGCAGCCGATACCAGAGCGGGTGCGTACAATGCAAACATGAGCAGGGCCAACCGTACCATGGCTGGAATCATATTCTTTTGACTCATAGTGGTTACCTCATTCATCTCATACCGAGAGTGTCAGTCCGCGAGGATCTGTCGCCATGAACGGCGTCCCAGCCCACGGCGGCCCGCACTTTCATCTTCGACGATGATACCGCCGTCGGAGCTTGTCGAAACCTTCTTCTCCCGGCGGCCGCCATTGGTCGGATCGTTCAGCACGGCCGGCGCAGAGAAGCGTCCCGCACCGGTGCGGCGAATACCACTGCCGACGACATTCTGGCCGGCGAACTGCAGGTAGTCACCGCTACCGAAGTTCCCGGAGGCATCGAAATCGAAGGGTGTCTCCAGGAGCCGGCTGCCATAGGCAGCGTTGATTTCCATGAGCCAGGAAGTACCGCCGTTCTGGCAGGGATCGGGGGACGGTGTGTCGGTGACGAAGATCAGCCGACCGCTGCGAACCAGCATTTCCTTGACCATTTTCTCACCGGGTTCCACGAGATCCATGTACCAGCCAAGATAGGTAGTTGCGCTGGGCGGCGGCGTGCCGTTGCCGGTATACCAGTCGAAGCCGCCCTGGGTGGTGATGCGCGCCTCGAGGCCCGGTGTCGGGCTGCCATTCTGCAGCACGGTGCTCACGCCGAGGATCTGCTGCTGGTAAAGGGCGCCGCGGTCATAGGTGGTCGTATTGTTTTCCAGGCGATCCCAGACGCCATATACGGTCTGTACAGCCGAGCTGTTGAGATCACTCAACTCGAAGTGCTTGCCGGTGCCAAAGAGCACGATGACACCCTCACCAACACCGTTGGGGTGGGCGATGACGCGAGGCGGCGCGGTGATGGGCTGGTATTCGGTGGTGCCGCCGTTGTCATAGGTGGCGGTGAACAGTCTCTCTACTTTCCACTGACTGGAGGCATTGTCGCGAACATCGAATTTCCACAGATTGCCGAACAGGTCGCCGGCGTACACCAGGTCCACCTTGCGGTCGCCATTGATGTCCACGGTTTCCACTGTGGATAGTCCGTTGGGCCGGTTCTGTCCGGTGGGATCCTGCGCTGCACCGACGCCAGTATCCATTTTCTCGATCACTGCGCCGGTCTCCATGTCCAGCACGAAGAGAATGGCGCGGCCCTGGGTAGCGGGCGACGGATTCAACTGGCCGCCGATACTGGTGTCATCGAAGGTATTGTTGTAGCCGTTGCCGACAAATACCGCCCATTGCCCGCTGCTCAGGTTGGTCTTGGCGATCCTGGGCTTGGCAAAGGTAAAGCCCAGGTCGGCATCGTCGAGATCGGTAAACTCCCACAGCACATGGTTTTGCGCATCGGAACTGGTCCCGTCGTAATTGCCGTCGGTGACATCCAGGGCATAGATCCCCTGCCCGCCGGCATTGAGGCCGGCCACCAGGACGGTGCGCCAGCTGCCCCCGAAGAAGACGTCGGCCTCGGTGGGCGAGCCATCGGCATAGAAACGATGGGTGTAATTGTTGGCCGCCAGCAGGGGCAGATAGCGCACCACGGCGCTCGGCACATAGGCCATGACTTCATCGCCGGTGGCGCCGTCGAAGCCATGCAGCATGCCGTCGTTGCTGCCCACGTAGATGCGCGGCGTGCGGGTCTCGTTGCTCGTCCGGAAATTCCGGTACGGCACCGCCTCGAAGCTGTCCGGGTAGAAGCGATAGGGCGCGCCGACGTACACAGGCGTGGAGTTGATGAGGTCGCCCAGCAGGAAGCGACGGTTGCGGAAGTTGCCCCCGTTGCTCAGCTCTTCGCTCCGGTCGCCGCGGAAATAGGCCACGCGGTTGCTGCCCAGGGCATCGGGATTGCCGGTTTCGTCCTTGCCCAGCCAGGTCTGCAGGACCCCGCCCGGCGGCATGGCGTTCCAGGCGAAGCGGATCCCGCTACCGCTGTCCGGGTCCCAGGTATAGATGTTGCGGCTCGCGGGGGTCTTGAGCTCCAGCTGCGCCGCCGCGCTCCAGGTGGCCAGGGCGACGAGCTGGGACTCGGTGGTAATGCCCACCGGCAGCGTGGTAACGTCGATGGCAAGCAGGTCGCCTGTCCAGTCGGCGGTGTCGAAACGCGGCTGGTAGATGAAGGTGCCGGCGGCATAGAGCGGGAAACTGGTGGCCGGCGCCGCGCCCGAGCCCTTGCGCTTGCTGATGTTGTCCAGGATCATGTTGAGGCTGGCCACCAGTTGCTGGGGATTGCTGGCGGTGGAATACACGCCGCGTCCCGTGATGGCCGAGTGCCACAGATCGTCCACCCGGTTGTTGCCCCAGGCGAGGGTACCGTTT